>JAJNPX010000450.1 GCA_021155145.1 Acidisarcina sp.
TGTCATCAGACCCCGTTCGCGTCGGGGCGACGCTCATGGGGACAAGAGTGTCCCCGCTCCAGCCAAACGTCGAGAATGCCCACAATCCCGACGAGAACCATGTATCGAGCACGTCCTGATCCTGCGTCAACTCTTTCCCGCCGGCCTTCGCATGGGCTTCGTCCTCGGTCATGGCCACGAAAACATTTCCGTCCGCGTCGTACCATGCCGGGATCTGATGGCCCCACCATAGCTGCCGCGAAATGGTCCAGTCCTTCAGATTCTCAAGCCATGCGGTGTAAACCTTTTCGTGCGGGACCTGCGGCGAAAAATGGGGCACGCCCTCGGTTCGCATAAGGTCGAGAGCCATATCTCGCATCTCATCCATCTTCACGAACCACTGATCGGACAATATCGGCTCTACGATCGTCTTACACCGCTCACAGATCGGTAGCGTGATCTCGTAATCGTCGATCCTCTCGAGCAGACCTAGTTCCTCAAACCGTTCGACGACCCTTTCTCGCGCCTTGAAACGATCGAGCCCATCAAAATTCGCTCCGGCGGCTGCGTTCATCGTCCCGTCGTCCTTCATTACGAGAAGCTGGGGCAGTTCGTGCCGCAGACCGACCTGATAATCGTTCGGATCGTGAGCCGGCGTGATCTTGACCGCACCCGTGCCGAACTCTGCATCGACATACTCGTCCGCAATTATAGGGATCTCACGATCCGTCAATGGCAGCGCGATCATCTTCCCGATCAGGGCGGTGTATCGCTCATCTTTAGGATTCACCGCGACCGCTGTGTCGCCGAGCATCGTTTCCGGCCGGGTCGTTGCGACGGTTATCGTGCGGTCCGTGCCGATCACCGGATACTTCAAATAATAGAGCTTGCCGTCCTTTTTCGTCTCTTCCTTTACCTCAAGGTCGGATAGAACGGTCTTATCCTTCGGACACCAATTGACGATCCGCAGGCCCTTATATATCCAGCCTTCGTTATAGAGGGTGACGAATACACTCCGCACGGCCTTAGAAAGGTCAGCATCCATCGTGAAACGATGCCGCGTCCAATCGACCGACGCTCCTTCGCGGCGCATCTGTTCGGTGATCGTATTGCCGTACTGCTCCTTCCAAGCCCAGGCCCGGCGGACGAACTCCTCGCGGCCGATGTCTAGCGGAGTTTTGTGCTCGTCCTTCTTTAGCTGCTCGACGACCTTTCGTTGGACCGAAATTCCCGCGTGATCCGTTCCCGGAAGCCAAAGGGTTCGATAGCCCTGCATTCTCTTCCAACGCGTCAGCACGTCCATGATAGTGTGTTGAAGCGCGTGGCCCATGTGCAGGCTTCCTGTCACGTTCGGCGGTGGGATCACTATCGAGTATTTCGGCGCGGCCGGGTCTTCGTTTATCTCCGGGCGAAAGTATCCGCTCTTTTCCCAGCGTTCGTAATGGCTTGTTTCAGCTTGTTTTGGGTCGTATGCCTTGGCGATTTCCATGATCGATAAAACGGTGATTATAAAACATATGCGGCCGGCTTTCATTCCTGTACGGAACAAAAACCGGCCGCTTCAGATCTCGAGGCCCGGTCAATACTTCTCTGACATCTTCTCGACCACCCGCTGAGCGATCATTTCTATAAGCTCGGGCGACAGGCTCACCAACTGCTTGTTGCTGCCCTGCTCGATCGCATTCAGAGGCGTCGTTATTTCGATCTTAGCGCTTTTCGCAGCTTCGAGGTCGAGCAGGTCTAATTCGTCGAACTGAAACGTACCCGATCCGGCTGTTTCGAATCGGTTGTCCATTCGGATCGTGTCGTCGCCGACTCCAGGACTAACCTCTGTGGCGTCGGCCGGCGGAGCGTCCGTCCGCGTCTCAACTTCAGGATGACTCGCCGGGCTCTCCGAAGCGAAATTCTCGCGCATGTCTGCAGGCTGCCAGTTCGTATATTCGATCGTCTTTTCAAACCCGCTTTGCCCTTCTTCGACCCCTTGCGGTGTGGTCGCGGGTTCGGAAGTTGCGGTCTCCCCTACGATCCCCTCTTCGGCTTGAAACTCCTGTTGATTGTGGCCAAGTCCGCCTTCCTCGTGAGAAACTGCAGGCTCAGAGAGCGTTATCTCCTCCGCCCTTTCCTCATTTGAATAAACCGCTTCAAGAGGTTTCGCAAAGCCACTTTCTTCGTGTGGTTTGAATTCCGCCAGATCCGAGTTCGCATCATCCGCCGAATAGCTCGTCTCGATCATCTCATCGTCAAAACCGACGTCGGACAGTTCGGCCTGCGTAGCCGATGGTTCGATACTCTGAGTGTAAAGCGAGTCAATGTCATCCGATTCAGGTTCCGGCTGAGGCGTGACGACGGCGGGTGCTTCGTAACCGAGGTCGTCGAAGTAACGAGGTTCCGGTGTTTGGGCCTCCTCTTGCGTTTCGGGAGTTCCGAGCACCGACGAAGGCTCAGGATCTTCGGGTATCTGCAAAGTGTCGACAGACGAATTCTCGCCGCTCTCGACAGGCTTCGAGGCATCGATCAACTCGTTGACCTGTGTGATCAACTGCCGGATCGATTGAAACGGCTTGGTCAGGTACGCATTTGCCCCGACACGCGACGCCTCGCCTTCGTCGAACGGTTCGAACGAGCCCACGAGCAGGATGACCGGAATATCTCGCGTCGCCTCATCCGCCCGGAGACGCTCGCAGATCTGATAACCGCTCAGCCCGGGCATGTTTACGTCCGCCAATACGATATCCGGTCGGCTGCCGGACAGCCGCTCCATTGCCGTATCGCCGTCACCCACGGTTTCGACATCAACGCCCTCGTCTGCGAACGTCAGATTTACCACCTTCTGAATGGTGACCGAGTCATCGGCTAATAACAGCTTGCGTCTGGACACGTATTACGTCGCTCCTTAAGGCTGGTTGGTTTGAACGTGATGCTTGAAAATTATCACTTGATACTATTCGCGTCAAGAAATCCACTACCGTTTGTTGCCGCCGCCACTCGCACTTGTAAGTGTTTTTAGTGCCGTTTTGAGTTGTGCGTTGGTGAATGGCTTTGGCAGGAACGCCACCGCACCCGACGAAAGAGCCTTGGCCGTCGTGCGCGGATCGCGCGCGCCGGTCATGATAAGTACCGGAATATTCGCGAACCGCTCGTCAGACCGCATGAATTTCACCAGGTCGTGACCATCGATATAGGGCATCTGGATGTCCACGATCGCAGCGACGAAATCCGCACCCGACCGAAGTGCAGCATAGGCTTCTTTGCCGTCCTTTACGGTCGCGGCAATAAACCCCTCGCTTTCGACCAATGTTTGGACGAGCCTTGATAGGGCCGGGTCGTCGTCCGCGATCAGAACAAATCGTTCCATAAATTCAAACCAAACTGGCCCCGCTACAAAGGTCCGCGGCCAACATTATCGCCGCCTTCATGCTTGAAGCATCCGCGATCCCTTGGCCCGCAATATCGAAAGCCGTGCCGTGATCGACGGAGGTTCGGATCAGTGGTAAACCGAGCGTAACGTTCACCGACGAGCCGAACGACAAGCACTTGACGGCTATCGTAGCCTGATCGTGGTAACACGCGACCACAAGGTCGAACTCACCCCGAAAGCCGCGCAAGAAGATCGTGTCGGGTGAATACGGCCCGGAGACGTCAATTCCCTTTCTTCTGCACTCGGCGATCGACGGTTCGATCTCGGCAGCTTCCTCGGTGCCGAACAT
>JAJNPX010000457.1 GCA_021155145.1 Acidisarcina sp.
GTCCGAAGTCGGGTACGTTCCCAAGGCCGGCGAACGACTCACTCTGGAGAACCTCGACGTTGAGATACTAAAGGCAGATGAGAAGAAGGTCCTTCTTGTCCGCCTTAGAAAAAGTACGCCCGAATCCGACAAAGATCCTGATTGACGGATCGTTCGTCGGGCGCTCAAGTTAAAGGTCAGCATTCTCTACTCCATCCTGGGAACGATCCTTCTAGGTTTCCAGATCGATGGGATGACGCTCTGGGTTCCGAATTTTTTGGAATTTGATATAATTGCGCATCAATAAAAACGGAGGTAACTATGGCAATCAGATTAGGCGACGAAGCGCCGGATTTTACCGCTCAAACCACACAGGGCGAGATCAAGTTTCACGAATGGCTTGGTGACAGCTGGGGCGTTCTCTTCTCGCATCCGAAAGATTACACGCCGGTCTGCACCACCGAGCTCGGCATGGCCGCAAAGCTTAAGCCCGAATTCGACAAGCGCAACGTAAAGATCATGGGCCTTAGCGTTGACCCGCTTGATTCGCATACAGGCTGGGAGAAGGACATCGAGGAAACTCAGGGCACAGCCGTGAATTTCCCGATGATCGCCGATCCCGACAAAAAGGTCTCGGATCTTTACGATATGATCCACCCGAACGCCAGCGACACATTCACCGTCCGCTCGGTCTACGTGATCGGGCCGGATAAGAAGGTCAAACTGATGATCACTTACCCGGCAAGTACCGGCCGAAATTTTGACGAGATCCTGCGTGTCATCGATTCGCTGCAGTTGACCGCGAATTACAGCGTTGCTACTCCCGTAAACTGGAAGGACGGCGACGATTGCATCATCGTCCCGGCCGTCTCGAACGAAGACGCCAAGACGAAGTTCCCCGCCGGCTGGAAGGAAATAAAGCCCTATCTCCGGATCACGCCCCAGCCGAATAAGGTCAAGGGCGAAGGGCAGGCAGCTTAGGTGAATCAATCGGGGCGGCCATCGAGCCGCCCTTTTTGTTCGTATTAGGTGGAATATGAGATGGAATTCAAAAATTCCCGAGGCTGACTCGGCTCGTTGGGAACGGACACGAGCAAAAGGTAAGTGGTGGTATGTAGCCCTAAATGCCATCGGGTTCGGGCTGGGAATATCGATCTTTCAGCTAATCGCGGATATGGCTGCAAATCTCATCGACTTCAGTCCGAGCCTGATTGTCATCAACCTCGGTATTGGATTCTTTTTCGGATTTCTGGACTGGTCCGTGAACGAATCGCGCTATCCAGAGGCGATTGAGAAAAGAGAGGTTTCCTAGCTCGGAACTCTCCAAATAGGCTATGAAACTCCAAGCCCAAGTCGGCGACACCTTGCATTCTATCGAGATCAGACGCGACGGCGATAAGGTGTTCGCCAGGGTCGACGATCGCGAATACGAACTCGAGGCCTCCGAACCGGAGCCGAACGTCTTTCTGTTGAAACACAACGGGCAGATCCACGAATTCTATGTCGCTCCCGCCGCTAAGCCTGGATCGCCGCAGATAGTCTCGTCGCGAAAGGTTGATCTGGAGGTGACGCTGATCGATCCAAAGCGTCTCCGCGGCTCCCTCGGGCTTGCCGATGCGGCAGATGGCCTGGCCGAGATCAGGACGATGATGCCCGGCAAGGTCGTGCGTGTGGTCGCGAGTATCGGCGATGCGGTCGAGAAAGGCGACGCCATCCTCGTCGTCGAAGCGATGAAGATGCAGAACGATCTCAAGGCGCCAAAGGCCGGCGTCGTAAAAGAGATCAGGGTTTCCGAGGGTTCGACCGTCTCCGGCGGCGACATCCTTGCGGTGATCGAGTAGGACCATAATTTCGCCCCGCGATCTTGTTCTTCCTTTGAATTCGGTCTCGAACCGAATATTGAACACCAGATAGCGGGCCGGACGCATTTCTAAACTGCCGCTGCCGAGTTGGTCAGCACGCCTCGCATCGGTGCGATCATCCACGCCATCATCTCGGCAAAGTCGTCAAATGTTAACGACTGAGCACCGTCCGACCATGCCTCGTCCGGCCGCGGATGCACCTCGACGATCACTCCGTCCGCACCGACGGCGATCGCCGCCTTGGCGCATCTGCCGACAATGCTCCGCTTACCTGTGGCATGCGAAGGATCGACGATCACGGGCAGATGCGTCATTTCCTTGACCAATGCCACGGCGGCGAGGTCGAGCGTATTTCGTAGCGAGTTGTCGAACGTCTTGATCCCGCGTTCGCAAAGCACTACACTCTCGTTCCCGCCGTGCAGAATGTATTCCGCCGCGGCGAGCCACTCCTTGACGGTCGCGGCCGGGCCCCGTTTCAAGAGTATCGGCCTACGGGTCTTTGCGACCTTTTTCAGCAAAGCGAAGTTCTGCATATTTCGGGCGCCGATCTGCAGCATATCGGCGTGGTCCGATACCACTTCGACGTCTTCTTCGCTCATCACTTCGGTGACGACCGGCATACCTGCCTCGTCTCCGGCCTCGCGCAGCAGCTTTAGTCCCTCGATCCCGAGGCCCTGAAAATCGTACGGCGATGTTCGCGGTTTGTACGCACCGCCGCGGAGCATCACCGCCCCGCAGCTTTTTACGGCAAAGGCCGTCTCGGCGACCTGCATTCGGGACTCGACCGAACACGGGCCCGCGATGACCACCGCATCCGGCCCGCCGACCGGAACGTCATTTACCCAGACGATCGAGTCCGCCTTCGCTTTTGCCGTAAGCGGGAGCGAGCCCTTTGCCGGGCCGATCCCATTGCTCTTTTTTATCACCCATGAATCGTGCATATCGTTACTCCGCGTTCCTTCCTATCAAAAAAAATGTCGTCCAATTATCGATATCGTCCGCGATTCCCTCCGCGAGGATCTTTGCCCCATATAATTCCGCGGCCCGCCGACTCCCGATCGCTGCATTCTCCGCCAAACCTCCCTCGACGACCCGCCGTATGCTCGAGGCCGTGTCGGCCCCGACGATCTGTCTCCATTCGGGATACCTTCCGAGGAAACGCCGGCACTGCTTTAGCGCCTCGACATGCGAACGGACCGATTCGATGCCTTCAACGCTCGCATCCGCGGTACCCGCGAGAACATGCTTGACCCGTAGCGGAAATCGGTCGTGGACCCGAAAATCACCCTGGCGAAGCAGATTCACCGATTCTGCGATCTCACCAACGATCTTGTTCTCGACCGGTACCACGGCAAAT
>JAJNPX010000030.1 GCA_021155145.1 Acidisarcina sp.
CGATCGCTGCCCAGACTAAGGCATCGACCTGCGGTCTCAACAATACGATCAAAAATGCGGATACCATTACGAACGTGAAAAGAGCGGAACCAAAAAATGACAAGAGCCACAAGTGCGCCGCATAAACTCGTGTGATCTGCATCTGCCGTGTCGTAAACTCGATGGCCTCACGAAGTCCGCACTCTCCCGGCGAGGGCGTGAGAGCGCCGGGGACAAATCGAATCTCGAGTCCCGCGCTCTTGATCGCACGGGTGACAGTAAAGTCATCGGACAGGGTCCCGCGCCATCGTTCGCGTATATCCAGCCGATCGAACACCTCGCGTCTGATCGCGGTCGAACCACCCCAGCAGAAATTGCTTTTTGTGTTTGCCCCTAGCGCCGAAGCGATCGACGCGTTCCAGGCAGAGCGAAGTTCGCTCGCGAATGTCATCTTCTCGGAAATGAACCAACGGTAACCGGTCGTCGCTCCGACAGATTCTTCTTTAAGTGGAGCAACCAGATGTCCCAGCCACTCTCTATTGGGGCGAGCGTCCGAATCAACGAAAACGAATACCTCCGAACGCTCGTCGGCGTGCAAAACCGCCTCACGAAGATTCTCGACCTTTTGACTTGATCCCGAAGCCTTCGGTGCGATCACCAGACGTCCGTTTGCGCCGTGACCGCTGCAATGGGCAATGACCTCATTTATCGTATTGACCGCAGGGTCGGTCTCATCATCAACCACAAACAAGATCTCAAACCCAGGGTAATCCTGTTCGAACAGGGAAGTGAGATTTTCCCGAAGTCCCCTGTCCAGCCCTTTACATGGAGCGATCATAGTAGCGAATGGGCGATAATCGACGGTTTTGCGTTCAAGCTCGGCTTGGAAGAATCTGAGGTACGCCACGCCGCCGAGCAACGACCTCGCGCTGAAATAAACCAATAGGGCAGCAAAAAGGTAGAACAGGATCGACATTCGGGACTAATTCTACAGAACAAGATGGCCATCGTCGGCCGACAAACTTCAGTTACCGGATTCCAGGTTTTCCGCGATCAGCGTTCTCAATTCCTTGATCGTCTTATCGGTTGCTCCGCGACTTGCTTCTACGACAGCCAAGGCGTTATTGCCAAGCTCACGACGTTTTTCGGGATGCTCAAGCAAGTCGACGATTTCCTCGTAAAGCCGCTCGGGATTTTGAAAGGCCTGCGACACCACCCTTGTCTGCCTTATTGCGCTGTTTTCAAGTAACGCATCGACGGCGGCTCTGAAATTCCCTGTGTGCGGGCCTGTCACGATAGCTTTTCCCGCTTGTGCCGGCTCGATCACGCTCTGCCCACCGTGCGGGATCAAACTTCCGCCGACGAATACGATCTCAGCCAATGGATAGACATCGCGAAGTTCGCCGATCGTATCGAGAAGTATCACATCGGCGATACGGTCCGCGGCTGCGTCAGCATTCGAGCGGCGGGCACTAGTGTATTCGCGCCAGTCGCACTCCGGATCCTCTCGAAAACGCTTGATCGATTCGAACACCGCGTCGAACCGTTCGGGATGGCGTGGAACGATCATCAGCCTGGAACGCACGGTCGAGTTTTTCATTGCCGAACACCAGGCTTCAAGTATCCAACGCTCCTCCGGTTCATGCGTGCTAGCGGCGATGATAAGGGGCCTCTCTGGAGTGATATCGAATCTGCGTCGGAACTCTTTTGTTAGTTCGGTTTCGGCAGATCCGTCGGCCTGGTCAAACTTGAGATTGCCCGTGACGACCGTTTTCGCCGCCGCCATCCCGAGCGAGATCAGCCGATTTGCATCGTTCGTGCCCTGCATCAACGCGAGGTCGATGTCCTGCAGCACGCGGGAGATGAAAGGGCGGATACGTGCATACCTCGAAAAGGACCGTTCCGATAGGCGGCCGTTGATGATGACGACCCTTGCGCCGCTCAGTTTCGCTTCGCGAATAAACCGGGGCCAGATCTCGGTTTCCATCAGGAGGACGATCGTGGGGTCAAAATTCGCAAGTGCTCGGCGTACGGCGAAACGGAGATCAAAAGGGAAGTAAAAGACGTGATCGGCTTTGTCCCTAAAGACTTCATGTGCAAGATCCTGGCCGGTTTTGGTGGTCGTGGAAATGACGAGACGGTGGTCAGGAAACTCCTTTGCCAGTTCATCTACGAGCGGCCGAGCGGCATTCGTTTCGCCGACCGAAACGCAGTGAAGCCAGATCACTTTTCGGCCATCGCGGTCGAATTCGGGATAGCTGCCAAGCCGCTGGCTGAAACCTGCCGCGTACTTTTCGCGTCGTATGAGGAACGCCGGAATCATCAGTGCGAAGCCTATCGCAAGCAAAATTGAATAGATGAGATACATTTGCGGTCGAACCACTAAAATACACGAAAAGACACGAGAACGTCGCAACGCTTTCGTGTCTTTTCTTGTGATCTCGTGGTTATCTCTCTGATTCGGCCCAGAAAGCTACTTCACGCGCTCCATATAGCGGGCTTCGCTGGGGTTCACACGTATCTTTTCACCTTCGCCGATGAATGGCGGTACCATGAGGGTAACACCGTTCTCGAGGGTGGCGGGTTTGTTCGAATTCGAAGCAGTCGCGCCCTTTAGCTGCGGCTCGGTGGTAGTTACTGTAAGCTCCATCGAAGCGGGAAGAGCCACACCTATCGGCGTGCCATTGTAGAACTCCACCTCGATCTTCAGGCCGGGCATCAGCCACTGTGCCGCATCGCCGAGTTCCTCCTCGGTGAGCGCCACCTGTTCGTAATTTTCCGAATTCATGAAGTGGTGATGGGAACCATCGGAATAAAGGTATTCCATCTTGTGCTGTTCCAGTACGACGCGCTCGAGCGTGTCATTCGAACGAAACCGAAACTCGAACGAGTTGCCTGTGAGTAGATTACGAAGGCGCGCCTGCACCATCGCGCGGAGATTGCCGGGCGTGTGATGATGAAACTCCATCACTTTTACGGGTGCTCCTTCGTGGAGGATCACCATTCCCTTTCTGATGTCGTTTGCCGAAATTGCCATAAAACTGAAACCTATCTTTGTTGTTCAATAATTGAGGTATGAGATAAAAGAGATAGTTTAGATTCTGAGCGGGAAGTTTGTCTACCTTCATGGACAACTCGGGTAGATCGTAGTGGCGTTTCCTCTTCGGTAACTGGTCGCTTCTCTAGTTGGCTTCGGTTTAGGGAGAGCGGCCCCTAGGGGAACCAGCCAGAGTTCAACATGGTGTTCGTCACGAAATCCGCCGGTAAGGAAAAGTACCCGTTTATTGCCTTGCATACCGCGATGGTCGAAGTGGCTTCGGATCAGATTAGCCCGTAAATGAACCTCCCCAAATATTGGCCAGACCAATGCTTCTTTGTCATAGCTCCAGTACTTTCCCTCATATAGCACGATCACGCCAGTTGAATTCGGCTGGTTGTAAAGGCGGGCCAAGAACAGATCGAGCCTTCCAACCCAATCCTCGCAGGGGACATTTCCGAACTCGTCGATGAGCGTCGGCGTTGACCGCTGGGCGGTAATGATCGACACCAACAGAAGGATCGAAACGAAGGCTGAGGTAAACTTCATCTGATCAAGCGGTCTTTTTGAAAGGCAACGGCGCCGGCTCCTCGCCCTCTTTCGGGGGTTCTTTTTTGCGCATCCGATAGATACCAACGATCTGTTCTATCCATTTCTGCGATTCTTCGTGATCCGGGACCTGTTTCAGGGCCCTGCGATAGTCGCCCAGGGCGGCCGCGTATTGACGTGCTTCGGTAAGGGCAAATCCGCGGTCGAAGTAAGCATCGGCCAGTGCCGTTTTCGCTGCCGGGTCGGACGGTTTTGCCTTCAGGGCTTTTTCCGCCTCGGCGATCACGCCGTCAAATTTTGCCGTATCGATCGGGTCTCCGCTCGCCGACCACTTTCCGGCCGAGTTCCCGTTCGTCGGCTGGGCTGACTGATTCTCGGTCGTATGGGCGATGGAATTCTGCATCTGGCCGGTCCGCATCGGGCGGTCGGAATTAGAAGCGGTGTTTGCAACGGACGTTGGGGCCGACGTGCTACAGCCCAGCAGCAACGCAGAAAGGGCAACGATCAAAAAGCTTTTCATATAAAT
>JAJNPX010000032.1 GCA_021155145.1 Acidisarcina sp.
TTGCCGATGTTCGCGTTGATCTTGACGAGGAAGTTGCGGCCGATGATCATCGGCTCGCTTTCAGGGTGATTGATGTTCGCGGGAATGATCGCGCGGCCCCGAGCCACCTCGTCGCGGACAAATTCGGGCGTGACGAATTCGGGGATCGAGGCTCCGAAAGATTCGCCTTTGTGCTGATGATAAAGCGAACTTCGGTCGCTGCGTTCTGAAGAGCGGACAAGAGTGTCCGCGTTCCGCTCACGGCCGAGATTCTCCCGGATCGCAACGAACTCCATCTCCGGCGTGATGATGCCGCGGCGGGCGTAGTGCATCTGCGTCACACATTGGCCCGGCTTCGCTCTAAGCGGAGCGCGTTTCAATCCCGGAAACGTTTCAAGCCTGCCCTGATCGTTTCGCCCTTGCTCACGCGCGGGCTTCTGCAATGCGATCTCCTCGGCTCCCTTGGTCAGGTAACCATTGTCCTGCGGCAGGATATCGCGGCCCTCGTATTCTTCGACGTCGCCGCGCTCCACGATCCAATCGTGTCGAAGTGCGGGCAGGCCGTCCCGGACGTCTTGTTTCCGTGCGGGATCGGTCCACGGGCCGCTCGTGTCATACACGCGGACGGGTGCATTCTCTTCAAGCTTCCCGTCGAAGTCTTTCGACGGGCTCAGGGCGATCTCGCGAAACGGAACGCGCAACGGACGCCCGGCCCCATTCACCGCTCCGCCGTTCGTTTCAACGTAGATCTTTTGCGACGCAGGCAATTTCACCTGGCCGCTGCTCTGCTCTGTTTTGCCCTCTGAATTCTGACTTCTGACTTCTGACTTCGTTTCCATCGTTTTTCTTCCTCCGGCGGCATTATCCGCGTCAGGTTTTTAGGGTCATGCTCACCCTCGTGAACAACTCTCAGCTATCTCGCTCCCCTGAAAACTTGTATTTCAATTCTATCCAAATAACCCGACAATACCTAAGTGTTTGAATCGCCTGGCGGGCGAGCCTCCTTAGAAATTACCCAGGTCGTCATGCAGCGAAGATTCTCAACGTTCGTCGTTTTGATCGGTTCGATGAAGTGTCCTCGTATTCGCTCAGTGGCATCTTTAAGCATCTGCTCGTCCACGATAAACCGTTCCGTTCCATCCGGCATCACATAACGGCCATCGGTCGTCGGCACGAGCCGATCCTTTATGCCGATCGACGATGCAAGCCTTGCAAAGAAATTCCCTCCCGGCTTGAGTTTGCTCCACATTTCGTCCAACCACTGATCGAACTCAGCCTTGTCCCTTGCAAAATGCAGAACGGTGTTGCAGATGACCCAATCGAAACTTCTATCGGGAAACGGGATCTTTCCAAGCGTTGCGACTTGAAAGTTGTCCGCCGCAAGGCCGGGAGCAAGCACCCTTGCCAGTTCTCGTATATTCCGGACGATGTTCTCGTCGATGTCGATCGCGAATACATCGAACCCGTTCTTCATGAACCATTTGATATTTCGCCCGCCGCCGCAGCCGGCGTCGAGGATACGCATCGCCGTAGAAAAGCGTCCCTTCTGTATCTGGTCGAAAAGGTAGATGTCGATGTCGGCAAACGTTTCGCGGATATTGTCCATCTGCATCAAATAAACGTCCTGTTTTGCTTACGAGAAGCCTATCAGCATACAGGGCCTGAACAAAACAGATCAGCGGTTGAACACCGGCCCGGCACTCGCATCGTTCGATCCGCGGAAAATCATGGAGTATTTTTCGCAAACGGGTTATACTTGCCTAACAGTGTTGTGCCGGGTTTTGCAATCAAGGGAGTTAGGGGATGCGAAAGGTAGTTTTAGGAATAGCGTTGGTTCTTTGCCTCGATGTGGCGTTCATATGGATGATCTCTAACGAATCCGAGGGGACAGAGATCGCGCGTGCTATCGCCCCGGCGGTGATGGCCCCGGTGATGCGAGAGCAGCCTCAGTCCATTCCCGAGCCGATCGAAGACAGCGTAGAGCCCATCATTGAACGGTCGCCGTCGGCCCCTGACCTCAGGCCGAAGCGGAGAGAAACGCCGGACCAACGGGCGGGTTCGCAGTCGCAGGAACCCGACATTTCCGATCGCCCGCTTCCCGGTGAGATCAAAAACCTCTACCCTGACCGGATCATCTTTATTGGAAAGACGGAGGTTTCCGTCGCCACCGCCGATCGCGAGCCTGTTCCCGTCCGGGATGAGGTGGAGCCGAGATCTGACCTACAGGCGAGCACGCGAACCGAGCGCGAGATCAAGAAGCGGTCATTTCCATCCAAGGCCTTCAGCATAGTTAAAAAGCCCTACGAGTGGGTGAAAGCCCTCGCCGCCAAGATCAACTATCCCAAACTCCGATTCCCATTCTAGTCGATGCCTCTCACGCCACCATTCGATGTAATTTTCGTGCGCCGCAGATGAGTATTCGTTTATGCTGTAAGTATGACGAGATCTATTGCGTTGCTTTTCCTGGTATCGATAGCGGCTGCATTCGGCTGTGCAAATGCGGCACCGACGGGCGGTATCGATGGCGAGTTTGAAACACAAGACAAGCAGAAGTTTCGGCTCGAGACCGTTGCACGCGGGCTCGAGGTGCCGTGGGGATTCGCCTGGCTGCCAGGCGGAGATATGCTGGTCACGGAACGCCCAGGACGGGTTCGGCTTCTGGTAAAAGGTGAACTTCGGGCAGATCCCGTCTTCGTTGTACCGGATGTCGAACCGTCGAGCGAGAGCGGTTTGATGGACATCTCGATCCACCCGGATTTTGCCGCCAATGGCTTTGTTTACCTCGCATATGCTTACGATCGGGACGGCAAGCGGGTAAAGGTTGTCCGTTACCGTTACAGCGGCGGAAAATTGATCGAACCGAAGATCATTATCGAGAATATTCCCGGAGCGCCAAACCACGCAGGAACACGGGCACGATTCGGGCCGGACGGCAAACTTTACATCACAACGGGCGACTCGACCGACTGGGACCTGGCACAGGACAATAGCTCGCTTGCCGGGAAGACCCTGCGCCTTAACGATGACGGCAGCGTTCCAAAGGACAATCCGTTCGTCGGCAAAGAAGGCTATCGCCCTGAAATATGGACGACCGGTCATCGCAACGCTCAAGG
>JAJNPX010000090.1 GCA_021155145.1 Acidisarcina sp.
CATCGTAGCCGCCTTGAGCCTCTCAATGTCTGTCGGGAGCGTTTGTGAGTTGTCGACCAGCAAAACGATGCGGGCCGGCGACGGATCGTAACTGAAGTTTTTGATCTTTTGCTCGATGCCGTTCTCATATAGGAACAGGCTCTCGATCCTGATCGGCTCCTTTTTCTCGTCGGTCCGCCACGCTGTCACGGGTATAACTGTACCCTCAATGTCCGACGAACCGCGCGAACTGTGCCCCGATTGCGCCGCGGCCATCAAGGGCAGAATAGCTGCGGCCGCTAAGAATGACAGGGCTTTATTCAGATTTCGCCTTAGTATCACTTTTAGGTTTTGATGCAGTTTCTGCCTTTGCGGTTGATTCTGATCCCGAACTTTTTTCAGTCGTAGTTTCTGGTTTGGGCCCGTTCTTTTTGGAATAGTCCGTCACGTACCAGCCCTCCCCCTTAAAGGCAAAACCCGACAGCGACCACTGCTTTTCGAGTTCTCCGTCGCAATGCTCGCATATCTTGAGCGGTTCTTCGGAAACGGCCTGACGCTTTTCAAAGTGCGAACCGCATTTCTTACATTTGTACTCGTAGATCGGCATAAAGATAACTAGATTCAGCTTCCCTTACAATTCTCGCTTATGCTATTCGAATCTGCTAGTTATGAATCGTCGAATCAAAGGTATAGCTATGAAGCACTTAACCACAACCTTTTTAACAGTTATTTTAGCAACCCTATCCTTCTACGCTCAACTGCAAGGTAATACTCCGGTTAAGGCAGTCGATTCGGTCGATCTGAACAAATACGCCGGAAAGTGGTACGAGATCGCGCGGTATCCCAACAAATTTCAAAAGAAATGTGTGGGCAATACGACGGCTACATATGTGCTCAAGAGCCGGGAAAGGCTCGAGGTGACCAATCGATGCCTGGAAAAGGACGGCACGATCAGCGACGCAAAGGGTGCAGGGAAAGTTGAAAATAAGCAGACCAACGCCAAGCTAAAGGTTCGCTTTGCGCCCGGATTTCTCTCATTTCTCCCCATGGTCTGGGCAGATTACTGGGTCATCGACCTCGCTCCCGATTATAGCTACTCCGTCGTGGGAACGCCCGACCGAGACTATCTCTGGATACTCGCGCGCGAACCGGAGTTCAAGGATTCCCTATATCAAGACATTTTGCGGCGTGCAGAGAAGCAGGGTTTCCAGCCCGCAAAGGTCGTCAAGACGCCGCAGGGACTGGAGACAGGAAAAGGGTCGGTGCTCAACTAGAAGAAGCTCATCGGCCGTCTACGTCTCTACCAACGAGTGGCGGTTGACATTTCGACCTCGCTTGAGTGTTCGGCGAGAAAACGCTCAGCGTCGATCGCCGCCATACATCCCGTTCCGGCGGCCGTAACGGCCTGACGGTAATATGCGTCCTGAGCATCGCCACAGGCGAAGACGCCTTCGATGTTCGTCTTCATCGTCTTCCCTTCGGTGATCAGATAACCCACGTCGTCCATGTCGAGAATGCCCTTAAAAAGGTCGGTGTTCGGTTTATGGCCGATCGCGATGAATACCCCTTTCGTCGGAAAGTCCGAGGTCTTGCCGGTCTCGCTATTGTAGATCGTGACGCTATCGACGCCGGACTCCTTGGTGCCGTTTATAGCCTTGACCTCGGTGTTCCAAAGGATCTTTATTTTTTCGTGATTCTTTACCCGGTCGGCCATGATCTTCGATGCTCGAAAATCGTCGCGGCGATGAATGACGGTCACACTCGAGGCAAATTTGGTAAGAAAAAGGGCTTCTTCCATCGCCGTGTCTCCGCCGCCGACGACGACGATCGGGCGCTCGCGGAAAAAGAAGCCATCGCAGGTCGCGCAAGCCGAGACACCGTTGCCGCCGAGGCCCTCGGGGACGGGCTCTTCTCCGGGTACACCAAGCCACTTGGCGGATGCTCCGGTGGAGATGATCAAGGTCTCAGCCTTGATGATGGTAGAAACCTCTTCCGAATCCTGGCTCTCCTTTCCGTACAGGGTGAAGGGCCGCTGGCTGAGGTCGACGCGGTCGATCCACACGTTAATTATCTCCGTGCCAAATCTCAGTGCCTGCTCGCGGAACTCATCCATCAGGACCGGCCCCATGATGCCGTCCTTGAATCCGGGATAGTTCTCCACATCGGTCGTGATGGTCAATTGTCCGCCCGGCTGTGGGCCGTCGATCACAAGCGGTTCCAGCTGGGCCCGTGATGCATAGATCGCCGCGGTGAGCCCGGCCGGCCCGGAACCAAGAATAACGACCTTTTTGCTTATTTCTTTTATTGACATGGATTTTCGTTTAACGCTGATAAACAATTTAATTGAATCTTTCGTCCTTTATGTAGTATAACTTTGGCGTACGCGGATAGTCGAACAACCGGGTTTCCTTGTAACAAGATGACATAGCGCTCGCTGTATATTCCCGGCCCACGTCCTTTGTTGGAAGTTTGCCAACTTTGCGTGTTAATATTTACATGCTCGGGATTCACCTTTTCATTTACGACGCATAATGCCGACAAGTATGAAGCCTCAATTTGAGGAAAAACGCTTCGCCCTAAGAATGGCGTTGCGGCTTCCCATCGTTGTATCGGGCCGGACCGATGATGGGTCGGCATGGAGCGAGCCAACCGAGACCGACGATATATCTACTCTCGGAGCGCTGTTTCAGCTGAACCAAAAGATCGAACAGGGTGAGAATCTGTATATTCGCTCGCATCGCCCGGACGGCGTCCCGGTGGAGGTAAAGGCCAAGGTGGTCAGAATGTCGGCGGGAAATTACGGCACGACGCGTGTCGGCGTTTCCATACAGGAACCAAAGGACGGTTGGCTGCGCTTATTCGTCGCGTGGATCGCGGACGACAATGTCGAAGACGGTCACGACGAATGATCCCCGCGGCTTTGATAGATCAAATACGAGAAAGGAAATCGGACAGGCTCACGGGCCTGTCTTATAAGTTTTATGGCTGATCACGAGACCTTAAAGATAGAACGCCGCGGAA
>JAJNPX010000096.1 GCA_021155145.1 Acidisarcina sp.
ATCGTGATCACACACGCTCACCTCGACCATATCGCCGGCCTTCCTTTGTTCATCGACGATCAGTTTTCCGAGCTCGAACAGCCGATAAGGGTCCACGCCACTCCCGAAGTGATCGAGATACTCGAGAGGGATATTTTCAACTGGTCGGTCTATCCGAGATTTTCCGAGCTCTCCAATTCGTGCGGTCCGGTGATGAAATACTGCCCGTTCGAGCAGGGCACTTCGTTCTCTGTCGGCCGGCTCAACTTTCGCTCGCTGGAGGTGAACCACAAGGTCCCGTGTTCCGGTTTCATCATCTCGGACGGTTCCGTTTCGATCGGATTGACGGGCGATACTTCGAATATGGACGGTTTCTGGAGGGCGGTCACACGCGAACGCCTCTCCGCCCTTCTTATCGAATGCGCATTTCCTGACGAGTTATCAGAACTTGCGGAAATGTCCCATCATCTGACGCCGAAAGCATTGGCGGGCGAGCTTGAAAAGTTCGATCAGCCGGATTGTTCGATCTACGCGATCAATATCAAACCGGCTTACAGGGAAAGTGTGATAGATGGGCTAAAGGCGGTCGGCCTCGGCAATGTCGATCCTCTTGAGGTCGGGCGGCAGTACGAGTGGATCGGAACTACTTCTGGCGCTCGCGCAGAAAGTTGATCGGCTCAAAGGCCCCTTCACGATGCTCGTCCGGAAAATCGTGAAGTTCGACCCGACCGT
The DNA here is from genome assembly GCA_021155145.1 of Acidisarcina sp. Classification (GTDB taxonomy): domain Bacteria; phylum Acidobacteriota; class Blastocatellia; order Pyrinomonadales; family Pyrinomonadaceae; genus OLB17. The sequence continues at coordinate 712 of JAJNPX010000096.1, forward strand.
TCGATAATACCCGCTTAACGACAAATGTTCGGTCCTCTCGCGAGCGGCCGGGCATGACCTCGGCCCGAAAGGTCACCTTCATCTCGGGCCGGGCCCAGATCCGAACGGCGCGGTCGCTTGCCGCGGGTTTTGAACGCCTAAAGATCCCCATAATCGAGCCGATCGTCCTCTTTCTTCTTGTGTTTCGTCTTTCGCAGCGAAGGCCGCGCCCTACTCTCCGCCTTTTCGTCGCCCAATTTTTTCGCGGGCGGCGCGGTCGGTTTTCGAATTCCACTGAAGATCCCGGTCTTCTTTTTCTTTTTCGGACCACCCGGCATTGGACGTGATTATAGCGCACAACCTGCGGGCCCGAAGGCGGCGAAATTGACAATATGGCTTAAAAAAACGAATATAATGCTCACTTTTTCCGCGCTCGCAGATCGTTGCCTTTTCGCTTGCCGAAGTAAATAGTTATGAGCAGAGCCCGCCGGCATCAAATGTCAAAACGACGGCCCTTTTGGCTCCCTGCGTCGACGTACTATTTTTTGGCGGCGGCGGTCGCGATCGCGATATTTTTCCTCGTGTGGGGGATCTTGATGGAGGGACGCGGCGACAGCCCTTGGATAATTGCGGGGCTTGTTTCAAGCGTATCGATGATCACGGCGGTGGTCGTCCGCGAAGTGGTACTCAGAACGCGCCGAAACCGCGTATTTGCCGCCCAGAGAATGCTTGATAATTCGGTCCTTTCGATTCCAGCGCCGGCGCGGAAGGAGTCTGACCCTCGAAAGCTGACGCTGGAAAGGAACTCGCTTCTATTGAAGGAGATACGCCGAAAATCGGCGGCCGCTAACGTGCTGGCGAGGCTGCCCGAGAGCCATCGAGAGGTCTTTCTGCTTTGCGAAGGTTATATCGAGGCCGCCACACGTGAACTGCCGTTCGTAGGGGTCGGTTCGCCGAGGCTTGCTGCCCTGACACGCGGCCGAGCCGAGGCCGAGCTTCTGCACAGGTCGCATATGCTTGCATGGGCAGAACTCGAGGCGACCGGCAACACGATGGAGGCGGCGGCCACTGTGCGGACGGAGCTTAGGCTCGAAAAGGCAAAGAAGGCTCTTTTTGCTGTGGATACGGCTTTGCGCTCTTATCCCGACGAATTATCCTTAAGGGACTCGAGGGTATTTCTGGAAGAGATGTTATTTTCCATAAAGTTCGCGCGTTCGATCGAGCGGGCGGAGAGGGCGGAGACGAACAATTCGCTCGAGAGGGCTCTCAAATACTATAAAGAGGCCGAGCGAATGATGGAAAAGGGAGTGATCGACCTTGATGAGGGCCAGGCCACTCGGCTCTCGGACCACATTGCCCGGTTAGAAAAGGCGATCGGCGAATCATAACTAATAAATGAAGCAACGGAGAGGTCCGGAGAATTATCGAATGATACAGAAATGTCCGAGCTGCCGAAGCGATCGAATAAGGCGGGGCTATCGCCCGACCCCATTCCTTTTCAAGCTGGTATTTCAATACAATCTCTTATGTGATGCGTGTAATTTGGAGTTTCGCGGGTTTGCATTTCCGCGGCCGGCCTCGCGTGGAACCCGCAATAGGACCAACCGGTCGAGGGATGCCGTTAGACCATCTGATCCCTAGCATGATGCTCCATCGCTCCATTCTCTTGTGTCGTTGACCCCATTAGCAAAGATCCTTTTGAAAGGGCGGGTTTTGGCCGCCTTTATTGCTGTTTTCTTGGTCTCGGTCCCGATCGTAAGCCAGGAGGCGGACCGGCCGCGTTCCATAGACCCGCTGGAAAAGATCCATCAGGGCGATGTCATCGAGATCGACGAACTCGGCGGCTTTGATTTTGACTGGAGGGGTAAATTGACGCCCGAGGGGTTTCTCGACGGATTCACAAAGGTTGCCGACCCGATCTACGCGCGGTGCCGCACGACCGAACAGCTTGCCGCGGATGTAGCAAAGGCTTACTCGGCGGTTCTGAGAAACCCATCGGTCAAGGTGCGGATCCTGGACAAGAGCAACCGGGCGATGGCATTCGTTTACGGCGCGGTCCGCCAGCCGCTGCGATTCCAGATCAAACGTCCGGTCAGCCTGCGAGAGCTTCTGATCATCAGCGGCGGCCTGACCGACCGTGCAAGCGGTGATATCTCGGTCTATCGGCCCGATGCGGTGAGCTGCGAGGGATTGACCGACGACCCGTCCAGAGTGCTCAATATCAGGGTCGCCGATATCATTAGCGGCGTGGCCGCGGCCGACCCGAGGATACTCAGCGGAGACATCGTCACGGTCGAAGAGGTCCGGCCGGTGTATGTGATCGGCGGGGTCGAGCGCCCGGGCAAGGCGGATTGGCGTGACGGGCTGACCGTTTCCAGGGCCGTTGCGGCAGTGGGCGGAGTGACCAGGAAAGGCGTCGCGGGAAAGGCCGCGATATACCGGCGTTCCGATGGTACGCCTCAGATCATCGAGGTCGATCTTGACCGGATCGTGAACGGG
>JAJNPX010000124.1 GCA_021155145.1 Acidisarcina sp.
TCTCAGGAAAACAGGTCAGAGTTGTGATGAATAATGAGACTGTTTTTGGCATCACCGATGGCCTCGAATCGAACGGGGCTTTGCGTTTGCGGAGCGATGACGGAACCGTTACGATCATCCAGGCCGGTGATGTTGAACGGCTTAGATCCGCCGACTGATGCGAAAGCGACTTTCCGATATTCATCCGTTGATCTATCAGACCCGCATCGGGCAGAAGCGCTTGTTTCGCCGGATCAGCGACGCCTCAAAACGCAGGCGATTCGCTTCTGAGAGGACGGGAGAAGAACTTTCGTACACCTGCAAAAAGCACCAGTCCCTCCTAAGGCGGCGGCTGGGTGATTCAGACCCGCAACTGCAAGAGAACAAGGTAGCGAATTTGAAGATCGCCTGCCCGACGATCGACGGTCTGCTCATCAGACCGGGCGAGACATTTTCGTTCTGGCGTCAGGTCGGCGAAGCGACCGCCGAGAAAGGATATTGCGAGGGAATGCAGCTTTCGAGGGGCGAGGTCGTCCGCGGTGTCGGCGGCGGTTTGTGCCAGTTAGCTAATCTGCTTTATTGGATGTCCCTTCACACGCCGCTCGAAGTCGTCGAACGCCACCATCACAGTTTCGATCCGTTTCCGGATGAGAACCGTGTGCTCCCGTTCGGTTCCGGCGCCGGCGTCTTTTATAATTACATCGATCTTCGTTTTTTCAACCCGAGCGATATCACTTTTCAGCTGAAATTGTGGCTGACCGACAAGCATTTAAAGGGATCGATCCTTTCGGACGCCGAGACCGAATTCACCTATCACGTTTTCGAGCGGAATCACCGATTTCTACGCGATGGCGGCAAAACCTATCGCGAGAACGAGATCTGGCGAGAGGTGATAGACCGGAGGAGCGGCAACCGCGTGCGGGAAGAACTACTAATAAAGAACTTTTCCGAGATCAAATACGAGATGCCCGCCTGCGAGAATCGGGATCGATAGGTTTCTGGTTGAGGCCCGATTGAACTTTATCGCCGGACGATGTAATTTGGAATTGGTAATATGAACGACGATTTTGAATTCGGATCGGACTTTGATTTTGACGACGAGCTAGCCGGAGAGTTCGAGGGCGAGTTCGCCGAACTTGAAGGATCCATCGAGGAAGCCGAAGATCTGATGCTTCGCACCGCCATCCTTCAGAAGAACAATATGACCGCCCTTCTGTGCATAAAGAGCGCACCGGCAGGGGCGGCGATATGCCGTGTCGACCCGCGAGAGGCGTTTCCTGCGGTGCAGATCTACGACGATCGCGATGCTGCCATGCTTTGGTTCTCACGCTCACTGCGGTCGAGCAAGAGCAACGGCTGGAATATAGTCTATGACGGCCTGCCCTTACAGGGTTAGGAATATTCTCGCTGCCGCCTCCCACCGAAAAACCTCCCTTCTTCTCTTTGGTGATCGCTGATCTAAATGCTCCTGGCCATCGACATCGGCAACTCATCGATCAAATTCGGGATCTTTGACGGGCCTGCCTTATTTCAGAAGTTCGCCATACAGACCAACCGAGATTATACGGCGGACGAACTGATGTTCGACCGGCTCAAGCTTCACGAAAAGCAGTTCATTCAGATCGACATCTCGATGTGTATCGTAGCCTCGGTCGTACCGGAGCTCGACAGTGTAATTGCCGAGGTATGCCGCGAGCTATTCAAGGTCTCGCCTCAATTTGTCGATGAGACATGGGATCTCGGCCTCAACATCCTGTACGAGCCCCCATCCTCCGCTGGGATCGACCGCCTTGTTAATTCATTTGCTGCCGTGGCCAAATACGGGAAGCCGTGCATAGTCTGCAGTTTTGGGACGGCAACGACGATCGATGTCGTAAATGAGGACGGCGATTATCTCGGCGGGATCATAGCACCGGGAATGCTTGTAAGCGCCAGGGCACTGAATCTGCTGACCGCAAAACTCCCGGTCGTACCGATCGCAAGACCAGACAACCTGATCGGCAACACGACGGTCGAGTCCATACTCTCCGGGATCGTACTCGGCCACTTTGCCATGGTTCGCGGCCTGCTTTCGCAACTGAAGGGAGACGAAAAGGTCGTTGCCACCGGCGGATTCGCGCAGATGATCTCATCTGAGGTTGACTTGATCGATATTGTCGACGAAAACCTCAGCCTCGACGGCCTGCGAATGTTGGCAGAAAGGGCCTATGCGTAGGTCCGAAGAAACTTCGGCTTTCGCCTGGCCTTTGTTGCCTGTTCGAACGAGTACGCAAGTTTGATCAGGGTCGCCTCGGTAAATGCTTTGCCGAAGAACGATATCCCGATAGGGAGTTCTTTGGCGAAGCCTGCGGGCACGGTTATGTTCGGATACCCGGCGACTGCCGGCATCGACGAACTTCCGACGTAGCCGCTGCCGCAATCGCCGCTGACCGTGTCGATCATCCACGTCGGGGCATTCGACGGGCCGACGATCGCGTCGAGCTTGTTCTTATCGACTGCCTCGTCGATTCCGTCTTCGCGTGCGTATTTACGGCACGTCTCCAGTGCGTCTTTGTATTCCTTGGTGTTCAGGTCGCCGAGCTTTGCCGAGTCAACCATTATCGACTGGCCGAAGTATTTCAGTTCCTTGGCGGCGTTGTCGTTGTTAAACTTGATCAGGTCGTCGAGCGTTTTGTGTCGAGAACCACGATCGCGGAGATACTTCTCAAGCCCGTCCTTGAACTCGTATTTCAGCACCAGGAACTCCGCATCGCCGAACTTTCTCAGATTCGGGAACTTCACGTCGATCAGCTCGGCTCCCGCACGCTTCATCGCTTCGAGTGCGGCGTTCGTCACCTTATCTACCGTTGCGTTGCGTCCCCAATAATCGCGTGCGACACCGATGCGTGCTCCGCGGAGGCCGTCGGCTTTAAGGTACGAAGTGTAATTCAAGCGTTCCCATTTACCCGGCCTCATTCCCGAATCATTAGCATCCGGCGCAACGATCGCGTTCATCATCGTGGCCGCATCGGCAACTGACCTGCACATCGGCCCGGCGGTATCTTGTGTAGCCGAGATCGGGATGATACCGCTTCTCGAGACGAGACCCACGGTAGGCTTCAATCCCACAATCCCATTGATCGATGCAGGACAGAGGATCGAACCGTCGGTTTCGGTGCCGATCGCGACTGCGGCGAGATTGGCGGCGACGGCTGCACCGGAGCCGGACGAAGATCCGCACGGGTTGCGGTCGAGGATGTAGGGGTTGCGGGTTTGGCCGCCGCGGCCTGACCATCCGCTGATCGAATCGTTGTCACGAA
>JAJNPX010000130.1 GCA_021155145.1 Acidisarcina sp.
ACGATACCCAACGGCAGTATCACGCCCTCCGCGTATCCCAGCTCAAGTGTCCCGTTGACCACCGGTTCTGGTCTTGCGAACTTGCCGATACTGTCCATCAAAAGGAAAAGGGCAGGGATGCCGCTGACAATTATTCCCGCCCAAGGGCGCCGCGATCCCGCGTTTTGGCCCGTGGTCATTGGGCTCCCTCTTTGGTTTCGTGGCTGATCATCCACTGAACACCGAACCGGTCCGCGAAACAGCCCCAATATGCTCCCCATGGCATATCGGACATCGGCATCTCTACCTTTCCGTCGGCGGACAGGCCGCTGAACAAGCGGTCGGCGTCCTCTCTGCTGTCCGGTACGATGCAGATGTAGGAATTGTTTCCCACGTTGAGCTTTTGCCCCATCGATTCGAGCGAATCGGTTGCCATCAGGATCGTGCCGTTGTCGAGCGGAAGCGCGATGTGGGCGATCTTGCCTTTGTCTGCTTCTGACAACGGCATCTCGGTACAGCCAGGCATATCGGTGAACCGCATCACGGAGCTGAAGTCGCCGCCGAATACGGTCTTGTAAAAGTTGAACGCTTCTTCGGCATTGCCGGCGAAGTTTAGGTATGGATGGTATGAAGCCATGAGTTATCTCCTTTTCTTGTCGCTGAAAGCGACGAATTGAATAGCGTCGGTTGAAACCCGACGATGTGTTTCGCCATCGGATCGTCCCTGAAAGGGACGCATTCTCAACGCGGTTCGACGCTTTCGGCGTCGGACATCCGATTCCGCCCACCGTCGGGATTCTCCCGACGCTATTACATCTATCCCCTTCGGGGATTCAGTGAGTCGAATCCCAATTGCAAACCTGACATCCTACTTCAGACTTGCAAGGTACTTCTCGAGCTTGTCGAGCGTGGAACCCCATCCCGCAACGACGCCCATTTCCTCGTGCTTCTGCATGTCCTCGGCAGATGCGTGGTCGATCGAGATCGTCACTTTGGTTCGGGCGCCTAAGTCCTCGAACGTCTCCGTAACGATCATCCCGGACGGCACGTCGGGATTCTCTTCCTTATATCCGTCGCCGAAATCATCTGTCGCGACGATCCGGTCTTTCGGCGAGACTTCATTGAAGACGCTAACTCCCGGGTATTCCTTTCCGTCCGGACCGATCATTACGTATTTGAACCGGCCGCCGCTCCTAAATTCGTATTCCTCGACCCGTGTCGTAAAGCCCTCGGGGCCAAACCACTGTGCTATGTGTTCCGGTTCGGTCCACGCCGTCCATACGAGGTCTCGCGGAAAGTCGAATTCGCGCGTTAAGGTGAGGTTCGTTCCTGATCTTGCTGCTGTAGCCATTAGTATTGCTCCTGTATTTATTAGTGCTGTTGAAGAAATTCCTTGAGCCGTCCAAGGGTCTGTTCAAGTCCCTCGATCGCTCCGTATCGCCGAGCCGTATCGTCTCGGTCTTCGGCCGAGTTGAAGAGCATCCGCATTGAGAGCCTTGTCTTTCCGTCAAGGTCCTCAAATATGACGGTCGTGTAAAAGAGCGGGCAGCCGCCGTGCTCATACTCGATACGGCTGGGTTTCTCGATCACCTTATAAGTGATCTCGTTGGGGTAGTCAGTTCCGTCCGGGCCGTGCATCGTGTGAAGCCACTGGCCGCCTTCCCTGAAATCGAATTTTGCGGTCGTCGTGGTAAATCCGATCGGGCCCCACCATTGAGAAATGTGATCCAGGTCGGTCCACGCACGCCAGACGAGTTCTCGCGGTGCGTCGTATATTCTTTCATTGCTGATCTCGCGCTCGGCGGCAGCACTGACTGCGTTCGTCATTACTTTGTCTTCCTCTTCTTTCTAGTTTTCCCGCTTGGGTTCGGATCTTTCGATTCCTTTACCGTTTCGCTCACATTCTGTGCCTGCAAGACCTTTAAGTAGGCGTCGAGACGGTCAAAGCTTGCCTCCCAAAATTTGCGGTACTGCTCGACCCAGTCGCTCGCTTCCTTCAGAGGCTGTGCGACGAGGTAACAGGGACGCCATTGCGCACGCCGCTCCTGCCGGATGAGCCCCGCCCTTTGAAGCACCTTTAGGTGCTTGGTGACCGCCGGCATCGTCATTTTCAAAGGCTTTGCCAACTCCGTGACCGAGGCTTCGCCGGACGATAGACGGGCAAGTATGGCCCGTCGGGTCGGGTCGGCCAACGCGGAGAAGGTCTTTGTGAGGCGGTCGTTCGTCATTATGTTTTACTAAACAGTTAATTAACCAAGCGGTAAAGTAGCATGATGTGGAACGGCCTGTCAAGCGTAATCTTCAAAGGCCCTGGGGCCGCACGAGAAATTACATTGAGGCCGTTACGCCGTTGCCGACGCGTTCTTGTCTTCCGTCTTGTGCGCGACCACATACGACCGCAGTTCCGAGACCTTATCTCCCTTGAAGGTATAGACGTCGCAGTAGGAGTATTTACCTTTATTGCCTTCGGCATTCTTCATGGTCATCTCACCGTGGCAGGTAACGTGGTCGCCGTCGCCAAAGATCGCGTCAACCGAAAACTTCGGCGGTTCGTGGCCTTCCATCTGCTTCATCCATTCACGGATCGACGATTTGCCCGTGTGTTCGCTGTCCCCGGCCATGTTCCAGTACAAGTCTTCCGTGCAGTGCGCGAGGAAGCCGTCTATATCGTTGCGCGTGAACGCGTCGTTGATCTCTCTTACGATAGCGATGTTCTTTTCTGACATAAGTAGAATTACCTCCGTTGTGATTTGTGGGTAAGACCATATCTCAGATTCTTGCAGAATGCAAGTGAGGTTGCTTGCAAAGTACAAGTATGGTACTCTCGGGGGTATGTCAGATTCCCCAAGCAAATATCGCTCCAATTGTCCCGTCAACTTTGGTCTCGAAGCATTTGGCGATCGGTGGTCGCTGCTCATAATCCGCGACATAATTTTCTGGGGCAAGAAGACTTACGGCGACTTCCTCCGCTCCGACGAGCAGATATCGACGAACATTCTGGCCGACAGGTTAACGGCGCTGGAAGAGTCGGGAATCCTGTTCCGGACACCTCATCCGACCGACAAAAGAAAAGATGTGTACGCTCTTACTGCAAAAGGCCTCGACCTCATCCCGCTGCTCGTCGAGATCATCTCCTGGAGCGGCAAACAAGGCGACTGGCGATCCATCGGCGGCCCGGCTACGCCTCAGCAGATCAAGGCTGTATCGCGTTTCGCTACCTCAAAAAACCGCACGCTCATCGCATCCGAGATCCGCGGCACCGTCGAACGCGGCGGATACTTTTTCGAGGGCGTGAACCAACCTTTGAATCCGCGAAAATCAAGAAGCTAACTGAGTGATTAATAAGTTAGAATAGCCGTGATGAGATTACTATCGATCGCTCTTTTGTTGGTGATCGCTTCAGCGGCAAGTTCGGGGCAGGCCCGGATCGTTGACGAGTTCTCCCCATCAACTTGTTCGGACGATCTTCGCGCCAGGTTCGATAACTTCTTCGTTCTACTTACAGAATCGCCGGGCAGAAAAGGTTACGTCTCGATCTGGCCAGGGTATGACCTTCCCGGACGAGCGCTGAAGATCAGAAGGATGTTATCGAACCATATTCGATTCAGGGGCTTTGATCCTGATCGTATTCACATCGCTCGAGAACAACCGAGTCTGCCTTCGGTTACGTTTTGGTTGGTCCCCAAGGGAGTGAATATGGCATCGGTCGGCGTCCCGAAGAAGGTTACCTATTT
>JAJNPX010000151.1 GCA_021155145.1 Acidisarcina sp.
GAGATGTCGCAGCCTACCGAGACACTTCAGTTCTTTGATAAAGATACATTTCCTCTCCGGCCGATGACGCTCGACGACGGGATCAGGATCGTGATGGGCGGTTCGGCGATCCGCGACGGATGTTATGTTGCGCCGGGCGTCGTCGTGGTGCCGCCTGCGTACATAAATGTCGGCGCGTATGTTGACGAAGGGACGATGGTGGATTCGCATGCACTCGTGGGCTCGTGCGCGCAGATCGGGAAGCGCGTTCACTTGAGCGCGGCGGCCCAGATCGGCGGCGTGCTCGAACCCGTGAATGCGACACCCGTTGTGATCGAAGACGACGTGCTTGTCGGCGGCAACACGGGCGTTTATGAAGGCACGATCGTCCGTGAGCGGGCGGTGCTGGCGAGCGGCGTGATACTGACAAGGTCGACTCCCGTCTTCGATCTGCCGAACGAACGCATCATCAAATCGAGCGCGGGCGGATCGCTTGAGATCCCGGCTGGTGCGGTGGTCGTTCAGGGGTCGCGTTCCGTTTCGAGCGGCTTTGGCAAGGAGAACGGCCTCTCGATATATTGCCCGATCATCGTCAAATATCGCGATGACAAAACCGACGCATCTACCAAACTGGAAGATTATCTGCGATAGGTGAACAAAAGTCAGGGCCGCTGAATAGGAGAATAACACCCCTGCTTCAGCGGCCTGGGGTCAGATGAACATCATTACTTTATCGCGGCGCAGTCGATATACTGGATGTCGCGGATGCCGCCTAAATAAGGCTGGCCGTACGTACCGGCACCGGAGTAGGATTCGCGCATATACAAAGCGCCGATCTGGCAGGAGTTGTCCTTAGGGTCTTTGTAGATGACGTAGATGTACGGCTTCACCATTCGATATTCCGGGATCCCAAGGTTATTCTTCTCGATCACCCACAGCGGCCCGCTGTACTGTACGATCATGTGTTTCACATATGTCAGATTCCACTGGCCAATGAAGCCCTTGATCAGGGGGACAAGCCGCGCCGGGGCTAGCTTTGGCTCGGGCGGCGTTGCGGCCTTTGCCCACCAATCCGGCATCGTGTGGAGCATTTGTCGTCTATTTTTGGCCGCTTCTACGCTCTCACGAGCTTTCTTTGCATTCGCAACCAGGGTACGCCCGTCCATCCCACTGAATTGAAGAGCAAATTTAGCCGAGGCGGTAGGATACTTTTCGGTTTCGCCGCTCGGTTTGCCCCAGTCGTCATAAGCACTGCCGAAGAGTGTGATGTCGACGGTGTATGCGCCATTTTGCGGAAAAAGGCTTCTGGCACTATCCTCGTCTCTTATCTCAAGGTAAATGCCGGCGGGGGAGTTAAAGTAGCTTATATCATCGTCAATAGCGCCGATGAGGGTCGAGACCTTCGCGGGGTCGGGCAGAACGTCAAAATTCCAGAAAGTTTTCTGGGCGTCCTCCTTGGTTATCAGCGTATACCGGCGCGAATTGTGCCAATCGTGCTCCCATCCCTGCTTGCCCGCCTCCAGGATCTTGAGGTGGTATCTAATAGAATAGAACTTCTGTTCTCCAAGGCTCTTCAGGCCGAAAGCGTCATAGAGGGTCTTGCCGCCGAGATCGAGCCTACCATAGATGAACTCTGAAGAGGTGAAGCTGGTCTTTGGATCGGAGCCGTCAGGATTATTGGAGAAGGTTATCCTCGCTCCCGGAATCGGTATTCCGCGTGCGTCGGCAAGCGAGGCCAGCGTTGACGGATCGGAAGTCGGATCGCCTGTACGGTCCGGACTACTCGTGGTCGCTGGGTTATCCGCCTTGGGGATCTTCGGCAATTTGATCTTTGGGAGTCCGATCTGTCCGGATGCCGGCTCAGCGAAAAAAGACGCAGCGGCCAAAGCCGCGATCAGCACTAATGTCAATTTAGGCATAGATTTTCTCTCCTTTCAGGGACTCGGTTCTAGTTGTAAATCGTGAACGGTGGTTAATATTACAACATCGGCACGCTTTATCGTTTAAAATTCGAGCTTTGATCGGAATCACCTGTCGTTCAGAGCCGCAGAGCGCAGCAAAAGCGGCCTTAAAGGTCGGTGGGCATATACAGGGTGCGATCGATATTTGTCCGGATCCGGCGGTCAACCGAGATGCCAAATGGCCAGTTCATTGCTACAGTTATCAAAATCCTACGCATCGGCTAAACTATTAAGACTATCTGAGATCATCAACCGCCACAGGAGATGCAATGAATCAAATGCACCGTGTACTAATTTCCTTTTTGTTCGTTTTTCTAGCGACTACGCTGACCGCTTTCGCTCAACAGCAGCCGAAGCCGGCGCCGACGCTTGCACCCGGCATGAAAGGCTCAGACCCGACCGATCCGCGGGCTAAGCTCAAGCCCGGAATGTTCGACGCGGGCGAGGCCGCGTTCGGGATGAGACACCTCACGCTATTCAAAAAGCCGGACACGTTCAAGATCGGGTCCGACCTTGACGACCCGAAAGTCCAAAAGGCCCTCGCCCAATTCGGTATCCCTGATATCTCCAAATTCCCGAAGGAACAACTTCCCTTCCTAAAGGATTTTCTCGACGCCGGATTTGATAACAGCGACCTCGCCTTTCAGGGAAATTATTTGTTTCAGGGCAACTATCACGGCATCGGCATATTCGATATTGCGGAGCCCGCCGATCCAAAGCTGTTGACTGCAATGCTTTGCCCCGGCGGCCAGGGCGATGTTTCGGTTTACAAGAATCTTTTGTTCATGTCGGTCGAAGGGGCTAACGGGCGTCTCGATTGCGGCGACCAGGGTTTTCCGCCGAGGCAGCCGGGCCAGCAAGGGCCGCCGGCTCCGCAGAAGGACCGTTTCCGCGGCGTTCGAATCTTTGACGTTTCCGACATCACCTCGCCGAAGCAGGTTGCCGCGATCCAGACCTGCCGCGGTTCGCACACGCATACGCTGGTGACCGATCCGAACGATAAGGCGAATGTTTACATTTACGTTTCCGGCATTTCGTTCGTCCGACAGGCTGAGGAGCTGGCGGGATGTTCGGCGGCTCCGCCGGACAAGGATGCGAACACGGCGTTATTCCGCATCGAAGTTATAAAGGTTCCGGTCGCGGCTCCGCAAGACGCGAGGATAGTCTCGACACCGCGTCTGTTCATGGACCCCAAAACCGGGGCGTTGAACGGCCTGAACGACGGCGGCTCGCACGATTCCGAAGACAGGAAACCGCAGGATACCGATCAGTGTCACGACATAACGGTCTATACCGAGCTAGGCCTGGCAGCGGGAGCATGCTCCGGCAACGGCATTCTTTTGGACATAAAAGATCCCGCAAATCCAAAACGCATCGATGCGGTAAATGACCCGAACTATGCGTACTGGCACTCAGCCTCTTTCTCTAACGACGGGAGCAAGGTCATATTTACGGATGAGTGGGGCGGCGGAGGCGCTCCCAAGTGTAGAACGACCGATCCGAACATCTGGGGAGCAAATGCCGTTTTCAACCGCGTCGGCAACAAGCTCCTGTTCGCTGCGTATTACAAACTGCCCGCCGCTCAGACGGAAACAGAGAATTGCGTCGCTCACAATGGTTCGCTCATTCCCGTGCCCGGACGAGATCTGAAGGTTCAATCGTGGTATCAGGGCGGAATATCGGTGATGGATTTCACGGATGCTGCAAAGCCGATCGAGGTCGCTTATTTCGATCGCGGCCCGATCAACGGAGAGCGCCTGATCAGCGGCGGAACATGGTCGGCTTACTGGTATAACGGCTATATCTATTCGTCCGAGATCGCCCGCGGCCTGGATGTGCTCGAACTCGTACCGAACAAATACCTCACGCAGAATGAGATCGATGCCGCCAGGTCAGTGCGGCTCGAAGCGTTGAACGTCCAAAGCCAGCAGAGATACGTCTGGCCGCGCAGCTTGACGGTGGCAAAGGCCTATCTCGATCAGCTCGAGCGATCGAAGGAGCTCCCGGCAGGCCAGATCGCAGCATTGAGAACCAACATCGATAAAGGCGACCGTGCAGCCCTGAAAAAACGCGCCGGATCTTTAACAAAGGCTGCTGCTTCGTCAAAGAGTGCTGCGGATGTTTCGCGGCTCAATGAGCTTGCGGCGATCTTGAATGACCCCGCACTTTGATCGGAACCTCGATGAACGATCATAGACCGAACGAAAACTGGCTTGACGGGAAGGCTCGTCAAGCCATGATCGATAGTCTCGCAAATGAGGTTCGCTGCCTTCGGCGTCGATAGTAGTTCGCCGATCGAACGTCGAACTAGCGGGATGTGATATTTTCGGAACTGTGGCGGCAGCAGTTCATGTCATCATCAACGCCGGGTCGGGAAGCGTACTCGGCGACGAGACTGCGAAGAGCCTTCGCGAGCGGTTCATCGCGTTTGGCATAAAGGCTGAGGTACATCTCGCGACGAGCGGCAAAGAGATAGTTCAATTGGCGCGCGAGGCGGCTGAGGGTGAGGCCGACCTGATCGTGGCTGGCGGCGGCGACGGTACTATCAGCACGGTCGCGATCGAGGTATCCGCGGCGGGAAAGACGCTCGGCATCCTCCCGCTCGGTACGCTGAACAATTTCTCGAAAGACCTCGGTATCCCGCAGAATCTCAACGATGCCGTCCGCACGATCGCACAGGGCGAAGTTCACGAGATCGACCTTGCGGAATGCAACGGCCGCATCTTCATTAACAATTCCAGCATCGGCCTTTACCCAAAAATGGTCGTCCGCCGCGAGCAGCAGCAGCAAAAGCTCGGGCGCGGGAAATGGGCCGCCG
>JAJNPX010000153.1 GCA_021155145.1 Acidisarcina sp.
AAAGCCAGGCCTCTCAGTGGATGAGAGATTTTCTCAAATGGATGGAAAGCTGGTTTCCGGACTTTCAGACAGCCCCAGGGACTGCGAACCGGTTCGGAGCGTTCGCTTCCATTCTCCAATATTTTTTGATCGGGCTGATCATCCTGATCGCTGGGTTCATTATCTACAAGCTGGCCCGGATTTTCCTTCCGGGCCTTAGAAGGCAGGGCCGCGAAGAGGAGCCGGATCGCGTCATCCTTGGCGAGCGGATCGCCGACGATCTCTCTTCGGCCGACCTTTTTCGCGACGCGGACCGACTTGCCCGCGAGGGCGATCTGCGTGGAGCCATTCGAAAGAGCTACATCGCTCTGCTATGCGAACTGCACGAGCGAAAATTGATCGGCCTCGCCCGCCACAAGACCAACCGCGATTATCTCCGGGACGTGAGGAGCCGGAAAGATATTTATCGCACTATGACCAACGTCACCGGCTCATTTGAGAGGCACTGGTATGGCGGCCAAAATGCGGAAACGTCCGACTGGGAAGAGTTTAGGCAGCATTGCTGCGAGACGGTGAGTGTGATCTGAATGCGTCAAAAGCTTACCATCTTTATCGGTTTCTTTCTGCTTCTCGTCATCCTCATCGGACTGAATGCGGCGACCTATGTCCAACGCGAGAAAACTCCGGACACCGAGACCGAACCCAATCGTTCGACGTACAACTCAGGGGGCACCGGTACGCAAGCCTTCTACACGCTGCTCTTCGAAACCGGCCGCAATGTGACCCGATGGCGATCGACGATCGACGTGCTCAGGACCGAAAAACGAGATCCCGTGACTACCTTTGTCATCATGGGGCCGACACGGCGGCCGTTTGACGAGACCGAGTGGAGACAGCTATTCGAATGGGTCAACGAGGGAGGCCGCCTTGTGGTCGCCGATCGTGCCCCGCCTCCGGAAATGACGGCGTTCATTAAGGGTTGGGATATAAAACACAACACCAACGACCTCGAGCTAATATTCGGGATCGATCCCGCTGACCGAAAGCAGATGACGGATGGGATGTCCGCGTCGCGACCGGTTCAGCCATCGCTGTTCACCCGCAATATAAACGCCGTTCAGACGTCGCGTTTTGCATCGCATATCAGCGCCGTTTGGAAGGGCGGGCAGGCCGCGGGCTCATCTGAAGATGATTTGGCCTATCCGCCTGAGATCGCTCCGTACGACGCCCCGGTCGTACATCTGGTAGGTGGACAACGCAATATTCTGACCGATATCAAATACGGGTCGGGCAGCGTCGTCTTCCTTGCCGATCCTTATGTGCTATCGAATGGCGGCATACAGCTCGTCGACAACGCGAGGCTTGGGATAAACATCGTGACGGCGGGCGGCGGACTTATCGCGTTCGATGAGTATCATCAGGGGTTCGGGTCAAATCAAAACCGTCTTCTCCAATATTTTGCGGGCACCCCGGTTACGGCTATATTCCTGCAGGTGGCGTTGGTTGCCGGGTTGATCCTCATTTCGCGAAGCAGGCGCTTTGCCCGGCCGATCCCGGAACCGGAACCCGATCGTCTCAGCAAATTGGAGTATGTTTCGGCGATGGCCGAACTCCAGCGGCGAACGAAGGCCTATGACCTGGCGATCGAGAATATTTACGGTGAATTTCGCCGGAGGGCGTCCAATCTGTTTGGTCTCGATAGCCGGGCAACCGGCCCGCGAGAGCTTGCCACAAAGATCGCCGAACGGATCATTGCCGAACCCGATGAGCTGGAGGGCGTTTTCCAACGTGCTGAGGACATCGCTCATGGAGACGCCACGAACCGAAAGGAAACGGTGTCTATTGCAGCCCTCCTTCGGGAGATAGAATCTGAGCTGGGCCTAAGCGGTTCGCACGCGGGCCGCACCCATAAATGAGCTTAACGGACATAGCCATTCTCGCCGCCTTGTTCTTCTTGACAAGCATCGTCGGCGTCGTGACGGGAAGCAATTCACTTATTACGGTACCGCTGATGTTCCAGTTCGGGATCGAGGAAAAGACCGCGGTCGCGACCAACATGTTCGGGCTGACATTCATGGCCATCGGCGGTACGATCCCGTTTCTAAGGCAGGGAAAGATCGAGGCCGGAAAGCTCATGCCGGTTATCGTCCTCACGCTGATCGGTTCTGCATGCGGGGCGCTTCTGGTCGGCTACATCACCGGCGCATCGATAAAGCTGATCGTCTCGATCGCGATGATCGCGGTGGTCGTCTTCACATTGCTTCGTCGGGAACATGTTGAACGGAGATGGATGCCCGTGATCGGCTATTCGGCGGCTTTCCTTCTCGCGATCTACGGCGGACTCTACAGCGGCGGTTACGTGACGATCCTCACCGCGGCCTTTGTCGCTTTCCTCGGGATGGATTATGCGGAATCGGTCGGATCGACGAAGTTCGTGAATGTGTTCTCCTCGTCCATAGCGACGTTAGTCTTTATGTGGCAAGGTTTAGTAGACTATAAGCTTGGTGCGATCCTGGCGGTGACCATGTTCGCGGGCGCCTATGTCGGAGCCCA
Organism: Acidisarcina sp.; assembly: GCA_021155145.1. Classification (GTDB taxonomy): domain Bacteria; phylum Acidobacteriota; class Blastocatellia; order Pyrinomonadales; family Pyrinomonadaceae; genus OLB17. The sequence continues at coordinate 2,533 of JAJNPX010000153.1, forward strand.
CTACGCGGCGAAGATGAACGAGGTCTGGCTCAGGAGGATCTTTCTTGGCACGGTCGTCATTCTTGCGGTAAAAACGCTTTACGATTTTAACTGACTTTCGCCCTCTAAATACGCAAAGAACGAAACGGCCTTTGGCGTATTTGGCGTTTTAGCTGTCCAATAAATGCTTAATTACACTCCGCATACCGTTGCACACATTCTCAACGAACTTCGTAAGACGATCGTCGGCCAGGACGACGTCATCGAGCAGATCCTCGTCGCGGTCCTCGCGGAGGGTCATGCGTTGCTCGAGGGCGTTCCGGGTACAGCGAAAACACTTACGGTCAAGACCCTGGCGCGGATACTTGGGGCCCAGTTTTCACGTATCCAGTTTACGCCCGATCTCATGCCGTCTGACATAACGGGTACTAACGTATTCAACATGCAGACGTCGCAGTTCAATCTGCGGCAGGGGCCGATCTTCACCGACATCCTTTTGGCTGACGAGATAAACCGCACGCCCCCGAAAACCCAGGCCGCATTGCTCGAGGCAATGGAAGAGCGGCAAACGACAATTGACGGCGAACGCCACCCTCTTTCACCGGTCTTTTCGGTGCTTGCGACCGAGAACCCGATAGAATATGAGGGCACGTATCCTCTGCCTGAAGCCCAACTCGACCGTTTCCTTTTAAAGATCCTGATCGATTATCCGGAGCAGGGAGACGAGCAGGAGATCGTCGCTCGCTGGGACGCCGGTTTCAATTCCCATCACCTCGAACATCTCGACATCCAACCGCTGCCGGATGCGTCGGCGATACAACAGTGCCGCGCTGAGGTTCGTTCGATGCGGATGGAACCCGGAGTGCAAAAATACATCGTCGAGATAGTGAGAAAGACACGCAACCACCCGACCATCCTTTACGGAGCGAGCCCGCGTGCGTCGATCGCCCTATTGCTATGCTCGAAGGCGCTTGCAGCGATCCGCGGCCGCGATTTTCCGACGCCCGACGACATTCGCGATATCGCGATGCCGGTGCTTCGCCACCGACTCGCTCTCCGTGCCGAGGCCGAATTGGAAGGGGCAAAGACCGACGCAGTTATCTCGGATATTCTTAAGACGGTCGAAGTGCCGCGGTGAGCAGGTCAAGGGGCGGTGGCCGGCGGGTCGGGCTTACCCGTTCGGATCCGGACGAGTCCCAGCCGGGGTACGCGCCGGTTGAGCAGGAGTTGGTGACGGCCTGGCCTGTTGAGGGGTAGGTGTCGCCGCGGGCGTAGTGCCGGTGTTGGCATTTGATGCCGGGGTCGCCCTTGGCGTAGGGGTAGCTTTAGGTGTAGGTGTCGGTGTTACGGGAACCGGGCAGAGGTATATACCGCTCGGCTGAAGTACACAGTTCGGGTCTGTCATAAAGGGGCTCTGTCCCTGAGGAACCTGAATTATCTGTCCTCCCGGCGGGATCGATGGCGCCCCGGGCGGCGGTGCTGTGCCATTCAGCCACGGATTGCTGCCGTCTCCCGGAACAGTTCCGGGCGGGAGTGCCGTATTAGAGTTCGCGTCGAGCATCGTGTAATCCGGCGGCAGGTTTGACAGATTTTGTTCTTCGACACCGGTCGCAGGGTTTATCGGCTGCACCGGCATTCCGTTGGCATCAGGCTGCAAGGCCGTCGCCGGATCGGTCCGGCGTGAATAGGTGAGATAGATGAGCCCGACTGTCAGCAGTGAAATGCCCGCGAGCACGACGAATGCGGTTTTCCAAAGGTTGTTCTGGCCTTCTGCTCCAGCGACAACGGCGGTCGGGACGGCCGAGGCGTTCGAAAGATCGTTGACAAACGCATCGACCGACTGGTAGCGAGCGTCCGGATCCTTCGCCATCGCCTGCAAGATCACGGGTTCGATCCACGCCGGCAGGTCCGTACGAAACGACGACAGCGGCGGCGGCGGCTCATCGATCTGCCGCAGCATCACCTCACCCGCCGTCTCCCCGGCGAACGGCACCGCCCCGGCCAGCATTTGGTAGAGTATCACCCCGAGTGAATAGATGTCCCCGCGGCCGTCGGCCTCTTCCGACCCCGAGCAGCGTTCGGGGGCGAGGTACGCGAATCGGCCCGGCTCGCGGCCGCCATCGCCCTCGGCGGCAGTCTCGATCGACGATCGAGAGCCGAAGCCAAGTACCTTTACCAAAGCGCGTCCGGGTTCACTGCTCGAAACAATGATATTGGACGGCGACAGGTCACCATGCACGAGTGAATTTGCGTGAGCCGCCGAGAGTGCGGCTCCGGCTTGTT
>JAJNPX010000165.1 GCA_021155145.1 Acidisarcina sp.
TAAGAAAAAGAGTCTCAAACGCGGCGGCGACGGTGTTCATATTACGTTGAATGAGAACGTCGATGTGGCGGATGAAAAGGCGGCCGACGTCGTTGCCCTGGATGAAGCCCTGATCCGCCTTGCCGAGTTGAATCAGCGACAAAGCAGTATCGTAGAACTTCGATATTTTGGAGGTCTTACCGAAGAACAGATAGCGGAGACCCTCAATATCTCAACCCGGACCGTTCGACGCGACTGGAACTTGGCTCGAGCATGGCTCTATAGAGAATTAAGCAGCCCATAGGACCGATGACACCAGAGCGATGGCAAAGAGTAGGTGAGATCTTTACGTCAGCCGCCGAAATGGAGTCTGATGAGCGCTCCGCTTACCTGAAGAAGGCATGCGGTGACGACTCTACGCTGCTCTCGGAAGTTGAGTCTTTGCTTAACGCCGGCGACAACGCCGGCCGCTTCATTTCGCAACCGATCGTCGGCAAATTCGTACCTGAGTTTGCCGACCACCTGAACGCGCTTGCTCCAGGAAATTCGATAGGGCACTACACAATAGAAAAGGCGATCGGATCAGGTGGAATGGGTGAGGTTTATCTCGCTACCGACACGAAGCTGGGACGCCGGATCGCATTAAAGACGCTTCCGCCTTCGTTCGCATCCGACCCGTCATTTTTGAGACGGTTTCGCAACGAAGCCCAGGCCGCGGCTAATATCAACCATCCTAATGTCGCCACTGTATATTCAGTCGAGGAGTGCAACGGAATTCAATTCCTGACGATGGAATACATCGACGGCAGGACGCTCGATCGTCTCACTCCGGAAAACGGGCTCGAGGTCAGGACATTTCTCGGGTGGCTGGAACCGATCGCCGACGCTCTTGCAGCCGCCCATAAACGAGGCATCATTCACCGCGATATCAAACCAGGCAACATCATGATCTCGTCCGACGGCACACCGAAGATCCTGGACTTCGGCCTTGCTCAGATCGAACGGAGCCTCGCCGGAAATGCCTCGCTTGCGCGTGACATTACAGCCCCAGGGCAGATAATCGGAACACCTTCCTATATGTCGCCCGAACAGGCCGAGGGGGCAAATGTCGACGTCAGAAGCGACATCTTCAGCTTTGGAACCGTAATGTATGAGGCATTAACGGGAAAACGTCCATTCCGCGGTTCTTCACAGGGATTGATCGTAAAAGCGGTGATCCATTCGGACCCGGAACCCATAGCGAAACACCGCCCGGACGTTCCGTACGTCGTTGCGAAAATGGTTGAACGCTGTCTGCAGAAGTCGCCGGGAAAGCGGTTTCAGTCGATGCTCGAGATCCGTTCGATTTTGAAAGAGGCCAGAACGGCGAGCGACGCAGGTGTTTCAATGGACAGCTTCGCTCGGCGCTTTTACCGTGAAGCGACGTCTCCGTCGAGGTTTTGGCTCATTGGCGCGGCCGCAATCGTCCTGGTGCTCGCATTTGCCGGTTGGTACTTCATATCGCGTCCAGTATCTATCTCACCATACAGTGTCGAGCGGATGTCGATCCGCAAGCTTTCTCAAACGAACAATGTGGCCCTTGCGGCGATCGCTCCCGATGGCAAATCCGTTGCGTACGTCACCTATGAAGAAAACGGCGACCGCGGGCTCTGGCTCCGCCGCGTCAGTGATGCGAACGCCATCCAGATCGTGCCGCCTCAGCAGGTGTTCTATTGGGACACTCCCGTATTCAGCAATGACGGTGAATACATCTACTACGTCATAGCCCTTCGCGGGGCCACGCACGGGACCATGTACCGCGTGCCTGCATTGGGTGGCCAGCCAAGGAAGGTCGTCGAGAAGGTAAATCATCTGGGCAATCTTTCGCCTGATGGTCAACGCATCTTGTTTGTTAGGTACGGCGAACCCGACCCCAACCTCTCGGTGAATGCGGCCGATGCTCGCCTCATTTCGGCGAACGCAATGGACGGGACCGATGAACGGGAATACCAACGTACGGAAGGCGAAACCATTATCCGCGATCCCAGATTCTCGGCGGATGGCCAGAAGATCTACTACTCAAGACGCGAACTCGACAGTGGTGTCGAGTACTGGTCGGTGGTCGTCCTGAGTTTGGGGGACGGCTTTGAAACGGTTCAGCGGCGGCAAAAAGAAAGGATTGGCGAATTGGCGGTACTTCCGAAAGAAAATGGGCTCTTGATGAATTCCGTTGATCCGGATTCAAATCGGCGGCAACTGTTCTACGTTTCTCTGCTTAGCGGTGAGGTAACACGGATCACAAATGACATAAGCGCATACATGAACGTCAGTGTTGACCGGGAGGGAAAGAACATTGTCGCGGCCCAACGGATCGATGAAAGCCGCCTCTGGGTCGGAGACTCGAATTCGACCGAGTCGATGGCGGCGGTTACCCGCAAACCATTCGGTCATCAGAATGTGGACTGGACACCCGATGGCCGCCTCGTCTTTGATGTCTATGAAAATAACAGGCTTTCGGTATGGATCTCTGACCCCGACGGGAGAAATGCTGTTCAACTGACGCCGGCCGACTCGGACAACTCGGAACCGCGCGTCTCGGGCGACGGTAAATATATCGTGTTTACCTCCCACAGGTCCGGCTATAACCAGATATGGCGAATGAAAATAGATGGCAGTGATCCGACACTTTTGGCCGACGTTCCGGGAATTGCCCAGATTCCGCGGTTTGCTGCTGATGGTAGCACTGTGGTTTTCCGCTGGTACAACGAAGATTCGCCTCCGCTTGGGATGATTCCGATCGAGGGCGGTAAGGTAGTAGGCATTGAGGGATTGCCCCGCGCCACGATCTATCACTGGGCGATGTCTCCCGACGCGACAAAGGTCGCATATTCCTTCAACGACGAAGGCAAGGGCGGGATGAAAGTCATGGTCAAAG
>JAJNPX010000200.1 GCA_021155145.1 Acidisarcina sp.
TATCGGGTGAAGACCCTTCCGACTATGTGCAGCGTCTGGCCGCTGAAAAGGCCTTGGCTATCTGCGATCCCAATTCGGATGATCTCGTGCTGGCTGCGGACACCACAGTCGTCATCGACGCTGAGATCATCGGAAAACCCATCGATCGTGATGACGCACGTCAAATGATCGAGCGGCTTTCGGGTTCATGGCATGAGGTGCTTACGGGGGTTGCGGTTGCACGAAGGGGGAGGACAAAGATCGACCTGCAATCGACCCGCGTAAAATTTGCCCCGATGGATGCGGGGGAGATCGAATTTCTTGTCGAACGAGGCGACCCGCTCGATAAGGCGGGCGGATACGCGGTACAAGCCCAGGCTGCGCTTTTTATCGAGGCGATCGAGGGCGACTATTGGAATGTTGTCGGCCTTCCGATCAGCCTTGTTTATAGGCTGGTTTTCGATAAGTGAGACAGTCTGTAAACGGACAAAGGACGAGGCCTGTTCCGCCTCGTCCCTTTAAGGAAATTCAAATTCTCTTACAATAGAGGATCTACCCGTTTCGAGATCGGTACCGTTATATCATAGTTCGGATCGATCCCACCGAACGCATCGCCCGACTGTGAACCGTTCTTGTCCAAAACAATGAATGCCGGCAACTGGTCAACGGCGAATTTTCGCATAACAGCCGCTCCATCGGGGTCGCGCAGAACGGTCACGGTAAGCCTCTTTTCAGCGGCCCACTGCCTGATCTTTTCATCCGACGCGTAGTTCTTCGACTTCGCATTTACAGAATCGGTCGCGACGAAATAGACCGAGACATTCTTGCCTGCGTACTTTTTTGCCAGGGAGTTCGTGAATTCGGCCTGCTTGCCCGAAAGCGGCAGCCACGTCGCACCGATGGCGACGATCACAACCTTGCCCTTCTGACCCTGTATGTCGACCGTAACGCCGCTGAGCGAGCTCAACGGTGTCTGTGCCGTGACCGCGACGGCCGAAACCAATCCAACAACGGCAAGTATAAATAAATTTTTGAGCAGTTTTATGTTCATATCGTTGGCCTGAGGGTGCCGTAATGGCGGCTTATTCAGACCTCTGCCATTATTGGATGCAAAACCGATGCCACCTACTGCTTCTTATTGAGGACGAGATTGTCGATGAGGCGAACCTTTCCAAAAAATACGGCGGCCGAGAGAATGATCTCTCTATCTTCAATCTTTTCAACAGGTTCCAAAGTCTCAGCATCGACAGCGGAAACATAGTCGATGCGGGCAAGAGGTTCTGCTTCGATCAGATTGCGGGCTATATCGATCAATTCCGACGCATTTCGTGTACCCGCACGAAATGCCAGCTTTGCCTCGCGAAGGCCCTTGAACACTACCGCCGCCTTCTCCCGCTCTTCGGGTGTAAGTGCCTTATTGCGTGACGACATCGCGAGTCCCGATTCCTCGCGGACCGTAGGTACAACGACGATCTCCGTTTCAAAGCCAAGATCGGCGGTCAAGCGCTTGACGACGGCGACCTGCTGGGCATCCTTTTGTCCGAAAAACGCGAGGTCGGGCCTCACTGTGTTAAATAGGATCGTCACGACCGTAGCGACGCCGCGGAAATGGCCGGGCCGCGATGCGCCCTCAAGGCCCTCCGAGACCCCTTCGACATAGACATAGGTCGCGAAGCCGGATGGATAGATCTCGGGGATCTCAGGTGCAAATATGTAATCTACACCGAACTCCGCGAGCATAGCTGCATCTGAGGTGAGGTCGCGCGGATAGCGCTCGAGGTCGCCCTTATCATTGAACTGCTCAGGGTTTACAAAGATCGAGACGATCACAACGTCGCCCGCCTGCCGCGCCTCTTTCACGAGCGCGAGGTGCCCCTCGTGCAAAGCTCCCATCGTAGGAACGAATGCGACCGTCTTGTTGTCCCGCCGGAGCTTGCGCGAGATAGAGAACATTCGCTGGCGGCGATTTATTATCTCCATCGTTTCACTTTGAAGCCGCTTTCTTGGGTTCGCCAAGTTCGACATCGTCGGGCAATCCGTAAGATTCCTTTTCGCTGGGGTAGAATCCACTCCTGACGTCGTCCATCCAACGCGTGATGGCCTCGGTGATAACCTCGCTGACATTGGCGTACTGGCGAACGAAGCGGGGCTGGCGGCCGAACGTAAACCCGATAAGGTCGTGCAGGACGAGGACCTGGACATCGCACGCACTGCCGGCTCCGATGCCTACCGTGGAAATGGTCAGTTCATTCGTTATGATCTCCGCGACCTCTCTCGGCACAAGCTCGAGAACGATCGCAAACGCACCTGCCTCCTCCAGCATCTTTGCATCTTCAATGAGGATCTTTGCAGCTTCGGCCGTCTTACCCTGCACTCGATAACCGCCGAGTTTGTGGACGGATTGGGGCGTGAGGCCGATGTGCGCCATCACGGGGATCTCTTCATCCACCAGCCTGTTAACGAGTCCCACGCGGTTTCGCCCGCCTTCGAGCTTAACGGCCTCGGCACCGCCGTCCTTCATCAGCTTCAGGGCATTACGGACGGCCTCGTCATCGCCTGTGTGAAAACTCCCATAAGGCATGTCAGCGATAATGAGCGCCCGGCTCGCTCCACGCTTGACGGCCTTTGTGGCCGAGCAGATCTCATCGAGGGTTACAGGTATCGTATTTCCATAGCCGTGGATGACGTTGCCCATACTGTCCCCGACGAGGATCATATCCACGCCCGCTTCATCGACGATGCGGGCGGTCGGATAGTCATACGCGGTAAGGCATGCGAGCTTTTCGCCTTTTTCTTTGGCTTCGCGGAGAGCCGGAACAAAAACTTTCTCGGGTTTATCCGGTTTTAGATAGGCCATAAATTGTTAATGAATATAGACCTTTGGCCTTTTCAAGTCTAGCATCCAGACCTTGCACGGGCTGCTCAGGCGCTTTCGCCGACGCCGGCGACCGTCTGCCCGGACGGATTCCACCGGACGACGGAGGATGCGTCGGGGCATTCACGAAGAAGCGTGCGAATGTCCTTGGCCATTATCGGATGTACTAGGAGAGGAGCGATCTCGGCCATCGGAACTAGCACGAAATTGCGGAGATGCAGCCGTGGGTGCGGCACGGTGAGGAACGGTGTATCGGTCCGCGCCTGGCCAAAGAACAAGAGGTCGAGGTCAATGGTGCGCGGCTTTTTCTGGGATTTGTCCGTTCGCCCGAGGAGATATTCGATGCGAAGCAAGCGTGCAAGCATCTGCGATGGTGTTACCGCCTCGGTCTTTATTTCGGCCACCATATTGAGAAAGGGAATATCCGCTGTCATGCCGACGGGCTCGGTCTCGTACACCGCCGAGAGCTTGGTCACCAGAAAACTTGCCTCGACCAATCCTCGGATCGCATAGATCAAATTGCCCGCCCGATCGCCGAGATTCGAACCCAGACCAATGTATGCTGTAACACGTTCTGATTCCACAGTGAGCGTGAGAAATGCGTACTAAGTAGATAATGCAATGCAATGACGATTGTCAATTCTCGAGAAAGAACGGAGACGGACGACCGCATTTACATTATCAACGCTTCGTGCTTCAATAAGTTCAGGCTCTAGATGCCCTAAATTCCAGCAATGCTCGTTTGCACGGGCATTCGGGCGGATCCTCAGGCGTTCCGTCTTGACAGAAATAAACGCCGGAAAGTATGGCCCGACGAAGATTCCGACATAGTCAGCGTTCAGACCTTCAGGCGGATCGTTCCCACGAAGAATATCTACTAACCCAGCCCGCACAATTAACGACAAGGACCGAACTGCTTCGGTTGATACGAGGCGGTGAGGACACATATCTCGAACTGAAAGTACGGCTTTCGAATTCGGAAAGGATAACCCAGGGCATCGTCGCGCTCGCGAATACGAACGGCGGCACCATTATATTCGGCGTCAACGATCAGCTTCGGATCGAGGGTGTTTCAAACCCCGAATGGGTTCAGGAAGAACTAGGCAGGATATGCAGGGAAGAGATCGTTCCGCCGATCATCCCGTTGATCGATACGGTCGCATTCGATAGCGGTAAGCGTGTCGTCGCCCTCGACGTGCAGCCGAAGCGTAAACCCTATCGCACGCGCGAGGGCAGATTTTATATGCGTTTCGGAGCGGAGAAACGCGAGGTCTCGCGCGAGCAGCTTTCGATGTGGCTTGACGAGATCCGACCGCTCGCGTACGAGAATATTCCGCTGTTCACGGCCGAGGAAAAGGACTTTGACGATAGCCTGCTATGGTCCTTCGCGGCTGCATTCGAGGATGTGAGCCCGACGATAAACCTTTATCAAACGGCTGACTTCTTGAAGAAGGACCTGATACTCGCAGTTGGCGGGGCGGACGACTTTTTTCCTACCGTCGCGGCTCTCGTCCTTTTTGGAAAGGATGAGCGCGTGCCGGAGCTTTTTCCGCGCTCCGTTGTTACCGTCGAGCGGTTCTCCGGTGAGAACGGGAATGCACAGTTGGTCGAAAGGCAGGTGGTGAGCGGGAATCTTCATACACAATATGAGACGCTTCTCAAATTCATCCAACGTTATTGCGATCTGGCTAAGGACAAGCCCGCAAAGAAGGGGCTGCATCTTGTCGGGGCGCCTGTTGCGGCCCGGTCGAACTATCATTTGTACGCGGTCAGAGAAGCGGTCGCGAACGCCCTCATCCATCGAGACTTCGCGCTTCGCGATATTCAGACCCGAATTTCCATTTACGACAACTTCATTGAATTCGTTAATGCGCGGCGCACACAAGGCTTCGTGCCGCCCGCATCACGCGCCATTAGGTATGGGATCACCCAGCGGCTAAATCCGCAGATAGCTTCCATTTTTAGCCGACGCGAATACGGCACATCGGTTCCCCGCGGCGGCCTTCCGATGATACTAAAACAATCTGAACGCTTTGCAGGACGCCGGGCCGAGGTCTATACCGCCAAGGACGAATTCAAGCTAAAGATCTACGGTGCCTAGGGCGACGTCGTACAGTTTACCGGCCCTTGTCGCCGCTTCGGCGGTGATCTACTATTTTTCCAACCCGGACCCCGGCCGTTATTACGATTACACATTCCGCGTCGCGAAGAACCTTTTGAACGGCTCGATCGGCTTCGCCCAAAAGCCGCCCGTCTGGCTCAACGAGTTCGTTAGTTTCGACGGGCAATGGTATTCCGTGTTTCCGCTTGGGAGCGTTCTCTCGATGCTGCCTTTCGCTCTACTCGCGAGTGCCGGGATCATTAGTAATATGCCTTCGGCGGCGATCGCGGCAATAGTTGCGGGCGTTGCCATGCATTATCTGCTCAGGTCGGCCGCCACATACGAACTCGGCGAGCGGCGGACGGTGTTGATGTCCCTGGGTATATTGTTCGGCACGTGGGCGTGGGCGAACATCACCATCGGCGGGGCCTGGCAGATCGCACTGGGCTTTGCACTGGCCGGTCAACTCGGAGCCATCTACTACACCGCGATCGACCGGCGACCGCTGATCGCGGGAGCATTGTTTGCGCTAGCCTTCGGTAACCGGACCGAGATCCTGCCCACCGCTCCGATCTTTATGTATCTGCTCTGGCGGCGGGGAAGATCTGTATCGCCTGCCGGTGAGAACAAAGAGCGGGAAGCCAAGCTGATCGATACCGTTAAGCCGCTCGCCTGGTTCTGCATCATTCCATTTGTGCTTGGAATTGCGACGTTAGGCTACAACTATGTCCGATTCGGATCGATCGCCGATTTTGGGTATGCGCGGATCCCCGGCGTTCTCGCCGAGCCCTGGTATTCGAACGGCATTTTTTCCCCAACATACATCCCGCGGCAGGTGTGGGAGATGCTCTTTAAGCCGTGGGAGATCCGCGGTGCATTTCCATATCTCGCCCCTGACGCATTCAGTTCGTCCATTCTCATCAGCAGCCCGTTCTTGCTTTATGCGCTGCGTTCGTGTGCCCGGGACGCAGTTCTCAAACGGTGCGCCTGGATCGCGATCGCTGTGATCACGCTGGTCCTGTGGTCGCACGGCAACTCCGGCGGCTGGCAGTTCGGATACCGCTACTTCATCGTATGTCTGCCGTGGTTGTTCGTGATCATGCTGGAAAGCTCGCCGCACCGCATTTCGCCGCTAGAATGGGCCGCTTACTTGTGGGCCTTCCTTGTGAACACGTACGCAACATGGCTGTTCAATTGGACCAACCATATGCGTCCGTAGCAGACTTCTGAGCCAAACTTTGCGAGAATTAGGCACCTACTGAAATGCTCCTCGATCTGTCACCTCTTAGAGTCTCCAGAGATTATCGATTGCTCTTTTTTGGCCAGTTGATCTCGTTCTTTGGATCGATGATGACGTTCATCGTCGTCCCGTGGCAGATGTATCAGTTGACGGGATCATCCGCGATGGTCGGCTACATATATCTGGCGGAGTTCATACCGATGGTGATCCTTGCCTTTGTCGGAGGAGCGCTTGCGGATTACTTTGACAAACGGCAATTACTGCGGCTTACGGAGTTTGGACAGGGTGCGACCTCCGCCCTCTTACTTGCGAATTCGCTCTTGCCTCAACCTCAGGTCTGGCTTCTATTCCTCTGTGTGGCAGTCCACGCGGGGCTCGCGGCGATACAGCGGCCCGCGTTCGAATCGTTCATACAGAAAGTGATACCGCCGGAACTTATGTCGGCGGTCATGGCATTGAACTCGATCCGATGGAGCCTCGGGGCGATAATCAGCCCCGCCCTCGCCGGAGTGATCGCGGTGACGCTGGGGCCATCGGCGGCATATGCGATCGACCTGGTGACGTTCGCAGGAACGATCTACGCGGTTTACGCGATCTCATCCGTTGCGGCCCCCGACAACGCGGAGCGCCCGAGTTGGGCAGGGATAAAGAGAGCTTGGAGGTACGCCTTTTCCCGACAAGAGCTTGTGGGAACGTATTTTATCGATATCGCGGCAATGTTCTTTGCAATGCCGCAGGCGCTGTACCCGGCATTGGCCGTATATTTCGGTGAAAAATATGTCGGGTTCTTCCCGGCGGCGATCGCGGCCGGAGCGCTTCTGGCGAGTCTCACCTCAGGTTGGACCCGAAAGATCAACCGGCACGGACTAATGGTGATGGCAGCCGCCGTCCTGTGGGGCGTTGCGATCTTGTTGTTCGGGTTGGCGGATAGTATCGTGGTCGCCCTCCTGTTCCTGGTGGCGGCCGGTTTCTTCGATATGATATCGGGCATTTTCCGGGGATCGATCTGGAATCAGACAATACCAAATCATTTGCGTGGCCGTCTTGCGAGCATCGAGATGATCAGTTATCTGACAGGCCCGATGCTCGGCAGTGCAAAGATGGGCGTTGTCGCGGAAAAGTTCGGTCTAAGGACGGCGCTCGTTTCGGGCGGCGTACTTTGCGTGGCCTCGGTGCTCGGTGCCGCCTTTTTGCTTCCAAAGTTCTTGACGTATGACGGGCGTGAAGGGATAAAGCGGCGTGAAGCGGAGGAAGCTGCAAGAAACCAACCCGTGACGGAATAAGAATTGGCGTCGATCAATTTTCTGTTGACAACTTGAGGGCGAGATAGTATATAACTAGATAGTTATCAAACCAATGGGTTATAATAATTCGACATCCAATAAGCTGGACTTGACCTTTGCTGCTCTCGCGGACCCGACCCGAAGGGCGATATTGGCAAGGCTTGCGACCGGCGAGGCTTCGGTAAACGACCTTGCGAAGCCATTCAAGATGAGCCAGCCGGCGATCTCCAAGCACCTAAAGGTGCTTGAGCGGGCCGGGCTCATATCGAGGGGACTGGATAAACAGAGACGTCCAAGGCGGTTAGAGCCGAAAGCGCTGCAGGAGGCGAACAAGTGGATCGAGCAGTATCGGGAGTTTTGGGAGGCAAGGTACGATAATCTCGATCTGCTGCTTGAGGAAATGAAATTAGGGTCCAAAGTCAGGAGAACCAAGAAAAAGGAGACGAACAATGAGTAGCGGTAAAGTCACTGTAAAGTCGAGCGGGGAGAGAGAGTTAGTGATAAGCAGGGCATTCAATGCCCCCAAGGAACTGGTATTCAAGGCTCACACGGAGTGCGCCTACCTTAAGCGGTGGATGTTCGGCCCGGACGGTTGGTCGCTCGCCGTCTGCGAGATCGACCTCAAGGTTGGCGGACGTTACCGTTGGATTTGGAAAAAAGACGAGATCGAGATGGGTGCCGGGGGAGAGTATCGTGAGATCTCGCGGCCGGATCGCATCGTCTGCACCGAACAATTCGACGACCCGTGGTACCCGGGCGAGGCGATATCGACCGTCACATTCGTCGAGGAAGACGGCATTACAACGCTGACTAATACGATGCGATATGCCTCGGCCGAGGCACGCGATACGGTCTTGCAGTCGCCGATGGAAGAGGGCCTGTCGCTCGGTTACGACCGGCTTGAG
>JAJNPX010000203.1 GCA_021155145.1 Acidisarcina sp.
CTTTGAACGCCTGAGCTGATGGTAGAGATTCGCAAAGCGGCCGACGTCGTTCGAGCGACGGTGATCGACGATCTCCACGCCGTTCAGGTTCAGCCCCTCGGAGGCTGCCGCGGCTCGGATCTTTTCGCCGTCACCGACAAGAGTGATCCTGGCGATGCGCTCGGTGCTGCAGATCTGCGCCGCCTTTAACGTGCGGGCATCTTCGCCCTCCGGCAGGACGATATGCTGTAGGTCCGCGGCCGCTCGACGTCTGATTTCGCTTAGGATCATAACTGGCATCAATGCACGCCGCAGGCCCCGTCTGCGAGCGGCAAACTCAAACTTAGCATACAACGCACTCGGCTAAAACTTGCACAAACCGTACGTTGTACATAGACTGTTGGAAATCAAAGAACGGACGGCGGAGATGACGAAGATCAAAGAGCCAAATAAGAAGTTGAAGCGGCGCGAGGCGCGTGGGCGTATGGGCAATTTCCTGATGTTTTTGCCAAATCTCGTGCTTTTGCTCGGACGGCTTTTGAAAGACATCAGGGTGCCGACGGCGGAAAAGGCACTGTTCCTGGCGGCGATCGTTTACGTCGTTTCGCCGATCGATCTTATCCCCGATATTTTTCCGTTCATCGGACAAGTTGATGACCTATATCTGGTGGCACTGACATTGGTCCGGCTGGTGAATCGGACCGACGAGAACGTCGTGCGGGAACACTGGTCAGGCGGCGGCGACGTGGTTGCTCTCGTCGATTCGGTTGCCTCGCTCGCACCGAGACTGCTGCCCAAACGTGTCTCACGTGTGATCTCCTCGCGGATCGAACTGGCCCCGGCGGCCGAGTTATTGAAAGGCGTGGGAAAGAACGGACAGGCCATCGTTCGCGAGATACCGCAGGCGGGATCGGACCCGAGGATCGAAGTAGATTCGGCCTCCGCATTGCCGAATTGAGTATTTTCTGGATTGTTCCTTTGTTTACAACTATATACGGGACAGACCGAATAATCTTGAATCGCCGTTTGGATTCCTACGCTGAGTCTTGGATATACTTGTTCGTATACCTGAGTCCGCGAACTGTTCCATTATGTTCGAACGTTACACAGAACGATCTCGCAGGGTCATCTTTTTTGCCCGTTACGAAGCGCTTCAGTACGGGTCGCCCGTCATCGCTCCGGAACACATACTCCTCGGCCTCGGTCGCGAGGATAAGACGATCACATCCCGTTTCTTTCCATTCCGGCACAACGTCACATCAGATTCGCTCAGAAAGGAAGTCGAAGACCGCATAGTAGTTCGCGACCGCATCCCGCAATCGACCGAACTTCATCTTTCGGGCGAGACAAAGAAGGCACTGTTTTACGCAAACGAGGAGTGCCGGGCTCTAAAGGGCCGCCAGATCGGGCCGGAGCACATACTTCTTGGGCTCCTTCGCGAAGAAAGCTCGATCGCGGCAGAGATTCTGTTTCAGTTCGGACTCAGGGCACAAGACGTACGCGACCATCTCTTGCTGAAATCGAACCCGGCAGGCACCGGGATCTTTACCGAAAGAAAAGAGGGTGAAGAACAGAAAAAAGCATCGAGCCTCGTTGAATTCACACGCGACCTCACTGCCGATGCGTCGGCAGGAAAGCTTGACCCCTTGATCGGCCGCGGGCCGGAGACAGAACGCCTGATCGAGATCTTGTGCCGCAGGACAAAGAATAACCCTGTACTCATCGGCGACGCGGGCGTCGGCAAGACCGCCATAGTCGAGGGGCTTGCACAGCGGATCGTCAATGAAGAAGTGCCGACATTCCTGAGAAGAAAACGCATCCTGGCGCTCGATCTTTCCTCTGTCGTTGCGGGTACCAAATATCGTGGACAATTCGAAGAGAGATTGAAAAAGATACTCACGGAGCTGCGGGAAAGCTCGGACAGCATCGTATTTCTTGACGAGATCCACACCCTGGTCGGTGCCGGCTCGGCGGAAGGTACGCTCGACGCGGCAAATATCCTAAAACCTGCGCTTTCGAGAGGCGAGATACAGGTGATCGGAGCCACGACCCCATCCGAGTACCGCAGATCCATCGAGAAGGACCGCGCGCTCGAACGGCGGTTTCAGGCCGTAAAGGTCGAGCCGCCGGATGAGGCCGAGGCGCTCGCGATCGTCAGGGGGATCGTCGGCCGCTACGAGGCATTTCATCAGATCCGGTATTCGCCGGAGGCTCTTGAGGCCGCGGTGTACCAATCGAACCGCTATATTGCCGACAGATTTTTGCCAGACAAGGCGATCGACGTGCTTGACGAAGCCGGCGCAAGGGCAAAACTGCGGCATCAGCAGGAATCGGTAGGTGAGCCTTCATGGAAAGAGACGGTCGAGAACTGGAAGCGGATAGCGGCCAAGGATGAGCAGCTCGTTTCGCTCGAGCTTCGATCGATCGAGGACACATTCTTCCGCGTCGAGGTCACAAAGGACGATGTCGACGCCGTTATTGCCAAGTGGACCGGTATTCCGGTTTCGTCGATCAGGGAAGAAGAGGCCAAAAAGCTTCTTGAGATCGAGGCGGAACTTCACAAACGGATAATTTCACAGCGGCCTGCAATTTCCGCACTTGCACGGGCGATCAGAAGGTCGCGGGCCGGGCTCAAGAATCCTCACCGTCCCGTAGGCTCGTTCCTCTTCCTCGGACCGACAGGCGTCGGCAAGACCGAGGTCGCGAGGACCCTAGGTTCGTATCTCTTCGGGACCGACCGATCGCTTATACGTTTTGATATGAGCGAGTTCATGGAAAAGCATGCCGTTTCAAAATTCATCGGCTCGCCTCCCGGATATATCGGCCATGACGAGGGCGGCCAGCTCACTGAGAAGCTCCGGCGTTCGCCTTATTCGGTCGTGCTCTTTGACGAGGTCGAAAAAGCGCATCCCGATGTTTTCAACATAATGCTTCAGGTATTTGAGGACGGCGTATTGACAGACGCAAGCGGCAATTCTGTCGACTGCAAACATGCGATCTTTATCATGACCTCGAATATCGGCGCACGGTTCATCCAGCGTCGCGGGAGTATGGGATTTCAGAGCGGTGCCGATACCACGCGCGACAAGATGGAAGAGCAGGTGATGTCGCAGGTCAAGCAGACCTTCGCTCCGGAATTCATTAACCGCCTGGACGAGATCATCATCTTCGACGAGCTGAGCGACGACGACCTCTCGCAGATAATCGATCTTCAGATCGCTGACCTCAATCGGGTGATCGCGAGCCGCAGCCTGACGGTCAGCCTCTCTACCGAAGCACGTAAGTGGCTGATCGAAAAGACGCTGCAGGACAGGACGTACGGCGCCCGGCCGCTCAAGCGCGCATTGCAAAAGCACGTCGAGGACGAACTCTCGGAAGCTCTCATTCAGGGCGATGTTAGTGACGGATCGAAGGTCGAGGTCCGTGTCGCGAATGATCGGCTGATGATCGAAGTCCGCGAAACCGAGCATTTTGAGGTCGCAAACAAAGGCTGATCGGGGCCCAAAAGCCACAAAGCTGGAAGCGTAAGGCGCCGCAATCGGCCTTTACGCTTTTTTCTTTGGAAAATTTGCCTGTATAATTCGGAAGTTTGACGTCGTGTTCGGTTATGCAACCTATGGCAGGCAGGTAGAATCTTAGGTTGAGTACTTATACCGCCGTTGAAATGCCGTCTGCTTTTGGATATTCTTTGGCTTTGTTTTTCAGCTTGAACGGCATTTGAAAGCTCCCCTCGGCTTTCATCACGCATTTTTATAGGGAATAGCGTATTTATGCGAATTTTGGGCGCACTGGGACTTGTTTTTTTGAGTCTGGCGTTATCAGCGACTCCGGTCCTTAGCAATGAGACGACCGAACATGCCTCCAAAGGTTTCACGGGAGTATCTAATTTACAACAGGTAGTTGAGACCGTTGATATTCAAGGCAATCGGCGCCTTCGCGACGACGACCTTCTCTATTACATCAAGACGCGGCCCGGCGATACGTACGATCCGGCGGCCCTCGAGCGCGACCTGCGCGAATTGATCTCACTCAACTTTTTCGATAAGACGGCGACGCGTGTCCTGACTACAGAAGGCGTCCGGGGCGGCGTGAACGTGATATTCGAGGTTCGGGAGCTGCCGATCATCCGCGACCTGCTCTTTACGGGCCTCAAAGCCGTACAGGAATCCGACGTTCTGAAGGAGTTTCGCGAGAAACGGGTCGGTGTTTCCAAAGAAGCGGTGTACGACCCGGTCAAGGCCCGGAACGCGACGCGAATCCTGCGCGAGCTGCTTGCGTCGCGCGGCTATCCAAATGCAAAGGTGAACATCAAAGAGGAAGAGGTCTCCGCGACCTCGATCGCGGTCACATTCGAGGTCGAACAGGGTAACCGCTCCCGCATCATCGACATTGATTTCGTTGGAAACGAAAAGTTCAAGGACGGGGAGCTGGCCTCGGCCCTCACGCTCGTTAAGGAGACCGGATTAATTGCCCGCTTCAAGGGTCAGGATATACTGGATCTCCGCAAGCTTGAGTACGATCTGCAGCGGAATGTGCTGTCCTATATGCGGTCGAAGGGCTATTTTCAGGCCCGCATCGGCGAGCCCGAGGTCATCGGCCTGGGCGTAAAACGGACCGATTTCATTCCCCTGATCACCCTCCCGCTGCCGCTCATCTCATCAAAGGACGACACGCTGAAGATCGTGGTGCCGGTCACGGAAGGAAAGGTCTTTCGCGTGGGCGATGTGAGTGTCGAGGGAAACTCGATCTTCTCCGAGCAGCAGATCCTCGCATTCGTCGGGCTCAGGAAAGGTGAGGTCGTGGACGGCAAACGGCTTCAGGATGCGGTTTACGAGGACATGAAGAAGCTCTACGGCTCTCAGGGCTTCGTGAATTACGACGCCGAGTTCGAACCGGAATTCAAAGACAGCCCGACGAATCCGGCCGAAGGCATCGTCGACATAAAGATCTCCATTACCGAGGGCAAGCAATTCACGCTGCGGCGGCTGGAATTTACAGGCAATACATTCACGCGTGACCGCGTGCTTCGCCGTGAGTTCCTATTGAATGAAGGCGACATTTACAACCAGAACTGGCTGGAGATATCGATCGCACGGTTGAATCAAACTCAATATTTTGACCCGATCGACAAGGACCAGGACGTCGAGATACGCCCCGACGAAGAGCAGGGCGATGTCGACCTTAACGTCAAAGTTCGCGAGAAAGGGCGGCAGCAGATCTCATTTAACGGAGCTGCGGGCGGCCTTGGCGGGTCGTCGTTCGGTCTTGAGTACTCGACAAATAATCTGGCCGGCCGCGGTGAGGTGCTCTCGTTTCAGGTCGGCATCGGAAATCGTCAGCAGAGCCTGCAGTTCACTTATCAGGAACCGTATTTCCGCGACCGTCCGATCTCGGTAGGTTTTTCGGTGTTCGCATCGAGATACAGGTTCTTTGGAGAGGGAACGTTCCTGACGCAGAATCAAGATCTGCTGGATGACCTCACCTTCGATCCGCTCGCGTCGATCAGGGTAGATGAGAGCAACCTCTTCACACAGACGACCTACGGTGCGAATATTTTTGCGACCGCACCGCTTTCCGAGCTCTTCTTTAAGAAGCGAAGGTTCACGCAGTTTTCGCGCGTAGGCCTTACTTACCAGTTCTCGTCGACGACCATCACCGATCCGCCGATCAATGAATCGGGAGATCCGTCGGAGCGGATCCCGGTGATCTACGCGGTGCCGAATATCATCACAAGCCGTGTAACAGGCTCGTTCGTGTACGATACACGACAGCCTGCGGCGAATGGCATCGACACGGTTGGCGGTTCGCAGCTCTCGGCAAGCCTTGCTTTTGCAGGACTCGGCGGCGACGTACGGACGTACTCGCCGAGCGTTAGCTACTCGAAATTCATCCCCCTGCGGAGAAAGCGTTCAAAGAATCCTGAGGTCTTCGCGTTTCGTATCCTGGCCGGGACAATACGGTCATTCGCTATCTCGGACGCCATCAGGAATTCGAATTCGATCGGATATGTCGGAGGAATTCCGGTTTTCGAGCGGTATTACCTTGGCAGCGAGAATGATATTCGCGGGTACAATTCGCGGTCGATCGGCCCCGTGTCGCCGTTCGATACATATATCACAAGCCGGAATGTCACGACCGCAACGAACCCTTCGGGAACCGCACAGGCTCCGGTGGGCTTTCCCGACGGTTCACCCCTTCTCGACGAGATCGCGACGCTCGGCCAGTTGACCGGATTCGATGGAGCCAATCCGGCGCTTTTCTCCCGCAACTTTCGCTTCATCGGCGGCGATACCCAATTATTGGGAAATTTTGAATACCGCATCCCGATCTTCGGGCCGGCGACTCTCGCGGTTTTTGCCGACATAGGGTCGGTCTTTAACCTGCAGAAGACCGGCACCCAGGTGATCAATAGCGAATTTCTGAACGATGACGTATTCCTCGGCCCCGGGAGGCTGACGGCCCTGAGCCTGATAAATGCTCCGGCGCTTGAAAGCATTTTCGGCTCGGTCCTTTATTACAACAATCGCGTTCTTACCAAGACAGAATTTCGCAATCTGTTTTGCGGCGGCAACCGGTTCGGCTGCCCGACGAGCTTGCCGACAGGCATCGATTCATTCTATCTTCGGGGCGAGGTGCAGCAGAATTCGCTCCTGCGGGTAAATGACGCGGCCTTTAATGGGATCGGTGATTTCAAGTCTTCGGTTGGGCTTGAGCTGCGGGTGCAGGTCCCGATCGTGAATGTTCCGTTCAGGCTTATCTACTATTACAACCCGAATGCAAAGCTCGGCGTTACCGAGGAGCTGCCCAGTATCTTTTTACCCGGGAAGCGAAGCGGGTTCAGATTCACGGTCGGCAGAACATTCTAACCGGGCGTGAGAAAATTGACATAGGCTGCCTGATGGCATAGGATATCGGTCTTTGCCGCCCTTTATTACCGCAGGCAACATTTTAACCAGAAATTGTTTCAAACAATGATATCGGACAAGACAAGGGCTTGGCCACGAAAGTTCTAAGGAGTAATCAAAAGAAAATGAAGAGAATCAGTTTAGCAGCCGCATGCTTTATCTTTGCGGCGATCCTTGCGGTGTCGGCTTCGGCACAGGGCGGAGGACAGCCCGCGGCCGCCGGAACCGGCAAGATCGGTCTTGTCAATATCGGCGCTTTCGCTGCCGACAAGGGCGGGATCACAAAATTCAAGACTGCCTTGAGCACTCTCGATGCCGAGTTCAAGCCTGTGAACGAAAAGTTGAAGACCATGGCTACGCGGTATCAGACTCTCGGGACCGAGATCGAAAATATACGTAAGAACACCAACCCGCAGGTGCCGATGAAACCCGAGACCGTGCAGGCAAAAGTCGATGAGTTTCAGACCCTCGAGCGCGACATCAAGCGCGAACAGGAAGATGCCAAGGCCAAATACGACCGCCGCTACCAGGTCATCATCGGCCCGGTATTCAACGACATACTGAAAGCGATGAACGAATACGCAAAGCAGAAGGGTTATGCCGTGATCCTCGACGGCGCGAAGCTCGAAGAAGCAAGCATCCTGCTTGGCTTTGACGAGAAGTACGACATTACCAACGATTTCATCGCCTATTACAACCAGCGGCCCGCAGGCGCGGCGACCGCAGCGGTGCCCAAGTAAGGCGCTCGTTCAATTAGATCGCGGCAGACGGTGAATGTGACTTTCGCCGTCTGCCGTTTTTTTGTATATTGCCCACAGATGATCATTTACGATTCACAGGCGATACAAGAGATATTGCCTCACAGATATCCATTTCTGCTTGTCGACAAGATAGTGGAGCTCGAGCCCAGGGTCCGAATCGTGGGCATCAAGCAGGTGACCGCAAACGAGCATTTCTTCCAGGGCCACTTCCCCGGCGCGCCCGTCATGCCGGGTGTCCTTCAGATCGAAGCTCTCGCCCAGGTCGGCGCCATTCTCGCCCTTCGTGAATTCGAGGACCGAAGTGCGAAGATCCCGTTCTTTACCGGCATCGAATCCGCCAAATTCCGCAAGCCCGTCGTTCCGGGCGACACGATTGAACTCGAAGTGATCGCGATCCGCATCGGAAGCAAGGTCCAGAAAATGAAAGGCTTTGCCCGCGTCGACGGACAGGTCACCGCCGAAGCCGAGATCATGAGTGTTATCGCCGACCGTCCGCAGAAAGGCTGAACCGATGTCAACATTCATTCATCACACCGCCATTGTTGCCAACGGGGCCGAGATCGGCGACGGCTGTCATATAGGTCCGTTTTGTACCGTGGGCGAACAGGTTCGGCTCGCTGCACAGGTTCGATTGGATTCCCACATCGTTGTCGATGGCGATACATCGATCGGCGAGGAAACCCACATTTTTCCATTCGCATCGGTCGGGCTTGCACCTCAGGACCTGAAGTACGCAGGCGAGCCGACCGCGACCAGGATCGGAAAACGAAATCACATCCGCGAGTTCGTGACCATCCACCGCGGCACCAACGGCGGCGGCGGGCTGACGCAGATCGGCGACGATAACCTGCTGATGGCACAGGCCCACATCGCTCATGATTGCAAGATCGGGAATAACGTGATCATGGCGAACGCAGCTACGCTGGCCGGGCATGTTGAGATCGCCGACCGGGCGAATGTCGGGGCGTACTCGGGTGTACATCAGTTCTGCCGCGTTGGCCTGGAGGCCTTTGTCGGCGGCTATTCCGTCGTGGTCAAGGACGCCCCGCCCTTTGCGGTGATCCAGGGGAATCACGCTAAGTGTTACGGCCTGAACAAGATCGGGCTAAAGCGCCGCGGATACTCAAAGGAAACGATCGAAAAGCTCCATCACGCCTATCATCTTTTATTGACGGCCAAGCTGAATACCACGCAGGCGGTCGAGCGGATAAAGGACGAGATCAGCGATTGCAAAGAGGTCGATATACTCGTGGAATTCATCGAATCGTCGGAACGCGGAATTGTAAAATAGTCATTTTGCGCCTGTCCTCCTTACGGGGAGATATTGCGGCCCTGTGGGCATCACTGTGATAAAATCGTCGCTTGCAGCACCTATGGGATCGGCACCGAATGAAGATGTTTTGAACGAGTTCGGCAAGCGCATTCAGCGCTGCTACGGATGCTTTATCGCATATCACCTCAGGGATATGTACCTCGGCGACGATGTGACCTTCTTCTGCGAACACTGCAAAGACGAATCGATGTTTCACTTCGCCGATTTTTCCAAGCTGCTGGATATATCGAAGCTTAAAGAAGTTGCCGAACGCGAGTAGATAAGTTTTGAAGTACTTCCTTCACATTGTCGGGCCATACACTTCGAAAACGGTCGAGGTCACCGGCGAGATGTCGATCGGCCGGACCGATCAGGCAACCGTGGTTGCGGACGATCCCGGTCTGTCGCGTGTGAACACGACCTTTTTCATCGACGAAGGCGAGCTGCTGGTCGCCGATGAGAATTCGACGAACGGCACATTCCTGAACGGAGACCGTATCGTCGGCCGGCCTAGGATCTTGCGTGACGGCGATGAATTGAAGATCGGGACGGGGACGCGTATTCGCATCGAGATTGCTGACAGTGCGGCCCCAAAGAAAGAGCAGCCCTTGCACGAAGTTTTGGCCGCGGCCGCTCCGCAACCGTCGGCGCCCACGCGGCGGCCAACAGAAACGAATAAGACCAGCGCGATCGCGGCACCGCCGCGCACGCAGTTTTACCTGATACTTGCGTCGGCGGCGATGACGGTCCTGATCCTGCTTTTTGGCGGTCTTGCGATCTATCTCCTGGTCGCGAGCGACGGGAAACCGTCCGGTGGAAAGACGCCGGTAATATTCAGCACGGTGATCCCCGTGAGGGTGATCGACCCGCTCGGCGGCGAGGACGAGGACGACCTGGACGACCTGATCGCTTCGTGGGAGACCGCC
>JAJNPX010000205.1 GCA_021155145.1 Acidisarcina sp.
ACATCTGCGATTATAACCGCATGCGGCAAGGCAGTCGAAGTTTTTACTTCGTGATCTCGTCAAAGGCCTCGCGTACGGCAAAGCGTTGGAGGGTGAGCTGTTCGAGAATTTCGGAGGCCGAAGCGATCCCGAGACGTTCGAGGATGAGGGGCATCGCGGGATGATCGGCATGCGGTACGACGTGGGAACGTCCGATGGTCAGGCGCATCGCATGGTCGAGCCGCGAAAGGAATAGATATCCCGACCGCATCGCGTCAAATTGCCCCGATGTGACCGAGCCGCTCTCGCGAAGGCGGCCGAGCATCGCCTCGCTCGATCTACCGCCCTGTGCATCGGGCACGTTGTCGCGAAGCTGAAGAAAGCGGATCGCAAAATAGATATCCAGCATTCCGCCGGCGCCGTATTTGATATTGACTTCGCTGCGGCGGCGATCGGTGCGTTCGGCTTCGAGCAGCTCGCGGACGCGGCGCGTCTCAGCGGCAAGCTCGGCGGCCTCGATCCGGGATGCTCTCTCGTGAACCACGGCGGAGACCTCGCTTTCGATATCGGCCGATAGCGTCCCGCCGCCCGCACCACGCAGTTTCACGAAGGCGAGAAGCTCCCAAATGGCGGCCGATTCCGCAAAGTACGCCGCAAAGGACGAACGCGAGATCACGTTCGGGCCGTTCTTGCCGTGCGGACGCAGACGCAGATCGACCCGGTAAAGATTGCCGTCGCGTGTATAGCCCGAAAGCACGTTGACGAACAGATCCGCGGCCCTGCTGTAATATTCCATTGCTGTTATGCCGCCGGTATCTGCCTTTTGCGTTTCGTCAAAGACAAGGACGAGGTCGAGGTCCGATCCGTAATCCACGCCGGCGCCGCCGAGCTTTCCCACGCCCATCACCGCGAGAGCGAAAGGCTCCGGGCCTGTGCCGTATCTAGCCGCGAGTTCGTCGCGGGCTATTGCGAGGGCGAGCTCGATGCTTGCCTCAGCAAGAAGAGTCTGGCGCCGTTTCGATTCGCGAATGTCGATATCGCCCGCCATATCCAATGCCGCGATCGCGATCAGCTGGCGGTGCCACTCGCGGCGGATTGACGAGAGCTTCGATCGCAGATCGATGCCTTCATTTGCTGCCGCTTTGAGGCATTTCAGGAAGTCAGGCGGCTCGAAAGGGATGGCCTCCGGGAGGTCGGGCGTCGATCTCAGCAGCGTCGCGAAGGCCTGGGAAGCGGAACGAAGAAGATCGAGACGGCCATCTGCAAACTTTTGCTCCTCGGGCTCGGCCGCGGAAAGAGCGGAACCGCTATCGTCGCCGCCATTGACCGGCCCGCCCGCGTCCCGCTCCGAGGACCTGATATTCTCATCGGAAAAAACACGGCGAAACACCGCGTGCACGTTCGCCGAATGCAGCTCGAGAGCGCGATCGAACGCCGCGGTATCGTCGAAACGCATACGCCTTGCGACGAGCGTACGCCGCACAGGATCGCCCGGTACAAGATGTGTCTGCAGGCCGTTCTCCATCTGCAGGATGTGCTCGAGCCGGCGGAGAAATTCGTAGGCTTCGAACAGCGCGGATTGTTCGAGTTTCGAGATCAGCCCGCGATCGGTGAGCCGCGACAGGCTGATGAGAGTATGGCTCGCGCGAAGCCACGGATCGCGGCCGCCATACGCAAGCTGTAAGGCCTGGGCCACGAATTCGATCTCGCGTATCCCGCCGCGGCCGAGCTTGACGTCGTATCCCTTCTCGGCATTGTGCTCGATATCGATCTTTTGTTTTGACCGCTTTACGCTTCTAAGCGCGGATGAAACGGATTGCGAACGGGAGAAGATGCGCGATTCGGTCCGCGCGTAGAAGTCCGCAAAAAGATCAGATTCTCCGGCGCTCGCCCGCGAACGGATAAGCACCTGACGTTCCCAATCGGCGGCCTCATTCTCGTAATAAAGGGCGGTGTCGCGGACAGACATTGCCAGCGGCCCGACACGGCCGTGCGGGCGAAGTCGCAGATCGACCCGATAGGTCGCACCCTCGCCGGTCTGTTGGCCGATCATCTTTGCGACGAGCTCGGCAAGTTTTACAAAGTATTCGCGGTTGGTGACCTTGCCCCGGCTTCCGAGGCCCGAGGTCGTTCCCTCGGCCGAATACAGGAAAAGGAGATCGATGTCGGACGAGTAATTGAGTTCGCGCGAACCAAGCTTTCCAAGCGAAACAATGCACGAACCGGAGCGGACCTCACGGCCCTTCTCATCGATCTCGAACGGTGGCCCATGGCGATTGTCGAGCTCCTGGCGGACGAGCCTGAGGGCAAACTCGAGTATCGCGTCGGCAAGGTTCGAAAGCTCCTCAGTGATCTCGGCGATGCCAAGCTGCCGCCGGATGTCCGCAAGATAGATCCGGAGGAGTTCGCGCCGTCGAAAACGCGCGAGCATCACCTGGTGATCAAGCTGCGAATTCGTAAGTGCGAACCGGGCGAGGGATTCGAGCAATTCCTCCTTTCCGCGAATGCCCTTGTCCTTTCGCCGCCGGTCGAGCCACGCCACGTGATCGGGGTTTTGAAGAAGGGTCGCAGCCAGGAGCGGACTGTATGCCGCGAGGGTAAGCACGTCGCTGAGAAGTGCGGAGTTCCTGGAAAGAAGCCGGAAACGCGACGGATGATCCTGGGCAAATCGGTCGGCAAATTGTCCCACCGCGATAGGGTCGGGCAGATCTCGGATCAGATGTTCGGGAACGCTCATTTGCGAAACCGCATTGTATCAATTCCGTATTTCTTTATCTTGTATCCGAGTATCCGTTCCGTCGATGCCAGTCGTCGCGCTGCCTTTGCGACATTGCCTTGAGTCGATTTCAGCGTGTCGATGATCATATCTCGCTCGAAAGCGGCGACAGCGGAGGCGAGCGTCAGATGCGTCTCGGTATCGGAAAGCTCAGCCGTCTGGAGCGAGGGCGGAAGATGGTGGCCGTGGATCACATTGCTGTCGCAGACGAGCACGGCGCGCTCGATGGCATTTTCAAGCTCGCGCACGTTTCCCGGGAAATGATAGCTCATTAGCATATCGATCGCCGGCGTCGAGATGCGGCGGATCCGCTTGCCATGCTCGCCTTCGTATTTCTCAAGAAAATGCTCGGCGAGAAGCAGGATGTCCGACCGGCGTTCACGAAGCGGCGGCAGATAGATCGAGAACACATTCAAACGATAGTAGAGGTCCTCTCGAAATTCGCCCTTCTCGATCGCCTCCTCCAGATTCTTGTTCGTGGCCGTGATCAGCCGAATGTTCGAACGAATGGTCGATGTGCCGCCGAGGCGCTCGAACTCACGCTCCTGCAGTACGCGGAGCAGTTTTATCTGGGTCTGCAGCGGCAGATCGCCTATTTCATCCAGGAAAAGCGTGCCTCCGTCGGCCATTTCAAATCGGCCCTTCTTGAACCGGTCGGCACCGGTGAAGGCACCTTTTTCGTGTCCAAAAAGTTCGGATTCGATGAGGGTATCGGGCAGTGCGGCGCAATTGATCTTTATGAACGGCCGCTTGCTTCGGAGGCTGTTGTAATGGATCGCGTTCGCGATCAGTTCCTTTCCCGTCCCGCTCTCGCCGCGGAGCAAGACGGTCGCATTCGAGCGGGCGACCTGCGACACCTGTTCGTACACCTGCCGCATCTCGTTCGACGTGCCGACGAGGTGCGTAAAATCATATTTCTCCTTTAGCTCCTGTTTGAGGTGCAGGTTCTCTTCCCTGAGGCGTTCGCGCTCGCCCAGGACGACGTGTTCAACGCGCAGGCTTTGGGCGATGAACGCGGCAAAGATGCTCATTGCAGGCCGAATGGGATCTTTCGTCCCTGCATCTCGATCCGCGACCGCACACAAAAAGCCGACCTGTTTCCTGCCGACCGTCACACGGCTGGTCAGGAGCCAACCCGAAAATGGAAATCTAAACGACGCGAAGTCGCCGCTATCCGATCGGACGGAGTTGTACGGTTCACTCAAGCCGCTCAAACGGCCCCAAAGTTCGGGCGTGAGGGCCGAATCCAGCTCGCGAAATTCGCCGATCGTGAAGCCGGCGGTCGCGACGAGTACGGGGCGCTCCGAATCGCGCGGTGCCGTGACGAGAAAGAGCTTTTCGACACCTATCGCGTTGGCCGCCTGCTCCAGAACCGGATTCAG
>JAJNPX010000248.1 GCA_021155145.1 Acidisarcina sp.
AAGATGCTAGACTGCGATGGCAGTTTCACGATCGGCGACCATCTCGCGAACCCGCTTCTTAAGTGCCTTTTCAAACTGTCTGGCTTCGCCGACGCCCTCAAAGGAGAGTGCCTGCAGGTTCGACTCGATCCGCTTTCGGTAGTCCGAGACCAGAGAGTCCGAGACGCCAAGCAGTTCCGCCACCTCGAGCTGCGTTCCGCCGTCCGAAACAAGATAACAATGCCACAATACGCTGACCATTCGATCGAACTGCTTCGCCTTGCCGCGGACTGACTTGTTGAGGCTGTTCAAGAACTTGTCTACCGAACCGGCCGCAACACCCTCGGCCTCGTTTCGCAAAAAGTCTTCTTCCGGCGTCTCGCGGTGATCCGGGATCTCAAAGGAAACCCGTTCGTCATCGTCGCTGTCGCCCGATCCGCCGACCGGGACGAGGTGGATGTCCATTATCGGCAAACGCGACATTACAAAAGACCTGAGGCTGCGGACATCTACGGGAGAATCTACCGCCTTGAACACGCGAATGATGAGTTTTTCAAGTTCGACATTGCTGATGACGATCTGGGCGTCGCCCGTGCAGCCGACCATGCGTGTATCGCGGTGAAGGAACGAGACCGACTTGACGCGTTCGTCCATCTCGGCAACATCGCGACGCATCTTGGTGTCGCGCCAATCGGCGAGCCCGTAAAGGCGATCGGCGAGCCGGCGATGCGCTTCGGGATTGCCGATATT
Organism: Acidisarcina sp.; assembly: GCA_021155145.1. Taxonomy (GTDB): domain Bacteria; phylum Acidobacteriota; class Blastocatellia; order Pyrinomonadales; family Pyrinomonadaceae; genus OLB17. The sequence continues at coordinate 730 of JAJNPX010000248.1, forward strand.
ATCGAAACGCTTGAAATTTGCACTGGTCTGGATCAGTGTCGAGATGCGGCGAGCCAGCCGGTATGACTCAGGATATCGTTTCCTGAGTTCGGCGGTCAGCATGTTCGTGAGCTCGATCTGGCTGATCTCGGCCTCGACCTCGGCATCAGTCATGCCGGTGTCGAGGTAATGCTGGAATCTTTCTTTTCCTAAAAGGGCGACAAAAAGCTCTTGTGTGAGATCGGTGTAAGCGTTATATTTTCCCTCTTCGACCAGGAATCCGGCCCGTTTTGAGGCTCTTACCAAAGGGTGTGACGACACGATCCGATGAAGTTCCATCCAGATCTGGTTCACATCGGACGCACGTAAACTTTCGTTCCATTTGCCGACTTTGATATAGCGAGGGGGCACGGATCGTGGGGGACGCTCCTGCTGGTTTCGTGGATTCATATAGGGAACTGTAGGTTCGGATCGAGGATAGTTAACGCGGTGGGCGAAGACACTTGATGAGCGAGTTCGACCAATGGCCCAGTAGGCACTAAATACCGATCAAAATTTGTATTGTTTTAAGGGTGTTGAGTGTTTCCGAGGACCTAAAGGCCCGCAGGCCGAAGATCGCGTTTGAGCGGCAGCAAGATCGGAAACTCTCACTGCCTACATTGAGATAGTAGCAACAATTCCGATTTTCATCAACATTTTTTTACCACCGGTCATTGTGAACGGATGACCGCACAAACCTATGAAAATAAAGCGAATTGGATGCGCGGACGTCCGTAAAAACGATTTGAGATCGGCCGGCACCTGTCCAAATACCGATAAGTATTTTGGAACAATCTCGGCATTGCAGATTTAAATGTAATAAGTACCGAAGGGGTGTTGCGTGTATGCTGTCAATGCGTTTCACTCTGTTCAGCGCTATACTTCTATTACTCGATAAATTGAGATGACCACCTTTCGAAAGCAGGAAGACTGTCCGACTTCCCAAGAATTACTGTGTTACCAGATGGGTGACATGGGATCGTCCGAAAGCCGATCTATCGGCAAGCACCTCCTGGTATGCGAATTCTGCAGTTCGGAGGTAGCGTTTTACGAGCATTATCCCGTATCGAAGGAGAACGAGGAGTCTCCCTCCGAGACCGAAATGCCGGAATCGCTGTATGAGCTGGCCGAAGCCCTGCTTAACCAAAAACGAGGATCTCAGTCGATCGCCGAGATAATGAAGGATGTAGAATCTCCGACGCGGGGACGCCGGTAATTACAATACGAAGATAAATGGCCCCGATAAGCCTACGCCCCGGTTCGAAAGACCTTGGGGCGATTCTGTTTTTTGGGGCGGCAATAATTCACGAGCCGCAGATATCGTCGATCGCCTCTCCGTATTTCTCGTCGATAACGCTTCGCTTGATCTTGAGGGTCGGCGTCATCTCACCCTTGTCGATCGAGAATTCCCTCGGCAGAAGATAGACGCGTTTGACCCGCTCAAAATCGGAGAGTTCCCTTGTAAGGGCCACTGCATCCTGCTGGAGGCGTTTGATGAAGTGCGGATTCTCGCTAAGCTCCTCGCGGCTGCCCTCGGTCGGGACGCCCTCGGCCTGCATTGCCTCCTTTAATGCGTCCCAATCGGGAACGATCAAGGCCCCGACCTGTTTTCGCCCGGAACCCACCACTACGGCCTGTGAGACCAGGGGACTTTGCTTAAGAAGGCTCTCGACCTGAAGCGGGGCGACGTACTTGCCGTTCGACAGCTTGAAGAGGTCCTTTAGCCGGTCCGTCACATAGAAATGCCCATCTTTATCAACATAACCGACGTCGCCGGTGTGATAGAAACCTTCGGCATCAAGGGCGAGCGCCGTCTCCTCGGGCTTGTTGTAATACCCGTTCATTACGTTCTTTCCGCGAATGAGGATCTCGCCGTCTGTCGGGGCGATCTTCATCTCGATGCCCTCGAAAGGCGTACCGATCGATCCGACCTTGTTGTCATCCGGCCGATTGGCGCAGACGATGCACGCCTCGGTCATGCCATAGCCCTGAAGGATCGGTATGCCGGCGGCCCAGAACGCGTACGAAAGCTTTTTTGAGAGCGGTGCCCCGCCCGAAACAAAGAACCTGAGGCTGCCGCCTACTCCTGCCCGCCATTTTGAAAAGACCAGCCGGCTCGCAAGAGCCTGTTTCGCGGCCAGGACCGGAGACACGCTTTCGTGCATATCCTTTGCGGTCCAGTAATCCTGCCCGACCTGAAGAGCCCAATCGAAAAGCTTTGTTTTGTATCCGCCGGCGGCCTTACCCTTTTTGACGATCTTGTGATAGACCTGCTCGAACAGACGCGGGACCGCCGTCATAATAGTCGGCCGGACCTCTTGAAGGTGCGATGCCAACTGATCGAACGCGGCGCAGTAGTGTATCGAGACGCCGTTCGAGCAAAGCACGTAAAAGACCGTGCGTTCGAAAATATGGGAAAGCGGAAGCACGGCGAGGGAGCGGTCGCTGCTCTTGATGGGAAGCCCCTTTGAGATCGCGACGATATTCGAAACAAAATTTTGGTGCGTGAGCATTACGCCTTTGGGCTCGCCCGTGGTACCAGACGTATAAATGATCGTCGCCAGATCGTCGGCCGCAACTTCGGCGAGCAGCTTGTCAAAGTCGATGCTGTCGCCCGAGCCCTCGCCTATCTTTTCAACCTCAGTCAGAGTAAGTGCACGATTGTCGTGTTCGGGCCTGGCATCTTCGTCAAAAAAGATCAGCTTCTCGATACGCTCAACGCTCTGGATGGCCTGCTCGGCATGTTTCAGAAGCTTTTTGCCCGAAACGAAAAGCATCTTCGCACCCGAGTCCTCCAGGATGTATCGGATCTGGTCGACCGCCTGGGTCGTATAGATAGGGACATTGACCGCCCGGAGGCTCAAAATAGCCAGGTCGGTGAGCGACCATTCGGGGCGGTTCTCCGATATTATCGCGATCCGATCGCCTGCCCGTACACCCATCTGCGAGAGCCCGACCGCGATCCGGCGTATCTTCTCGATCACTTCGGTTCCCGACAGATAATTCCAGACGTCACCGATCTTGAATGCCAGGGCGTCGTTCTTCTTATTGCGTCGAAACGACTCGAGACAGAAATGCGGGATCGTCTGCGGAAGTTTATCGAAACCGATGAGATTTTCAGCGACCATTCGGTAAAGTTATCGAACTATTAGTATCTGGATATTTTCGCAAAGACCGAACGCCTAGTCCAATCACCTGAGACGGAGCAGCGGAGGGACAGCAGAGTATCGGAGCTGCGCCGGCGTCTATTGCAGCTTGAAGCGCTTGAGAGTTTCGAGGATGTTGAATGTCAGGATGACGTCGAGCCGGGTCCGCGGATTAGAGGCCCCGACCAACGGGCCGACGCCCTGTATCCAAATGCCGTTGAAAGACAATTCGCGGGTCATCTTCAGATTCCAGCCGGCGTAAACCCGATTTCCGCGAAAATACCGATCGCCGTTGAACATAGCGGTGTCTATCCGGGAAAAACCCGCATTTAGCGTCAGCCGCTTGTGGACATTTTTCTCGCCCGAGATGCCGAATCCGTAATTGGTTCCGGGATCGACCTGCTGGTAGTTCTCGAACCGCATAGTGTCAAAGACGTGAAACCGCGGTACAGAGAATTTCACTGCCTGGCGAAAGGTATCGCGGCCCGCTTCGAAAGTGTAATCGGCCGAGAAGGCGACATTCTTGTTCAGGCGCTTGCGGACCATGAACTGATGGTAGTTCGATTCGTCAAGCCGCTTGAACCGGCGAAAAACACTGGGCTTGGCCACGTCGCCGATATGGGCGTTGGTGAACGATATCTCGTCGAAATAGAGGTCCTTCGGGCTCCGGACCGCGATCCGCTCGCCCATGATGTAAGAGTCATTATCGTAACCCGTCACTTCGGTATTCTCACCGTTCGTCGGTGCGATGCCGCCGATCTGGATCTCCAGGCCCTTCACCGGCTTTGCATCAAAATAGAGCTGTTTAAGATTGAGGTTCGTCTGGGCGCGGCCG
>JAJNPX010000249.1 GCA_021155145.1 Acidisarcina sp.
GCATCTACGAATCGACGAACGGCGGCGAGAACTGGCGAAAGATACAGGGCATACCGTCTCAATCGCGGCGCACGCGCGATATCGTGCAGCATCCCTCGCGGCCCGGGACGCTCTATGCGGGTACCACCGAGGGTTTCTGGATGAGCGTGAACGGAGGCAAGTCCTGGTCGCTCACCACTTCGCGAAATATCGAGGTAAATAAGATCGCCGTCCATCCGGATGCTCCGGATCGCGTCTATATCGCGACCAACAATTTTGGCGTGCTGGTCTCGACCGACGGAGGGCGAAATTTCGCTCCGACTAATGATAGTTTTACGAGCCGGTTCACATATTCGGTGACGCCCGATGTCGAATTGCCCGATCGGCTCTACGCGACGACCAAGAACACTTCGTCGAGCGGCGGTTTCTTCTTTTACAGCGAAGACGGCGGTTCTAACTGGCTGCAGGCCAAAGGGCTCGATATCGAGAAGGACACGCCTTTCGTCGTGCTTCAGGATAAACTGAACCCGACGCTGATGTACCTCGGGGCCAGCCGCGGCGTTTTCAAGTCGATAGATCGCGGTGAAACGTGGTCGCTGGTCACTGCTCCGAAACCGGTCCGCAAGGCTCCCGTCCGCCGGGCCCGTCGCGGAGCCAAAGCAAAGCCCGCCGTCAAGGTTCCGGCCGAGGCCGGGCCGACGCTCGTCCCCGCACTGACCGAAACGGTCAAGGTGCTTGCCTTCGCCGGTGATGATAAGAACGCGATACTCGCCGGCACCGATAAGGGCCTCTATCGCAGTTATGATATTGCGAAAGGCTGGGAGAAACTTTCATTTGGGGAGGGCCTCGATGAGAACATTTTTGCGATCCACACTACGCCGAATGTGCCCGGAACCATTTGGGCCGGCACGTCGCGTTCGGGCGTCGTAGTTTCGACCGATGACGGGAAGACGTGGTCCAAGACCAATTCCTCCCCTGACGGCATACCTGTAAGCTCCATCGCTTCCGATCCGAAGCGGCCGAATTACCTTTATGTCGGCACGATCCAGGCCTTCTATTTGAGCCGTGACGGCGGCCGGACCTGGAATCGACGCGGAGGCAATCTGCCGCTCGGCAACTTCACCTCGATCCTTATCGATCCGAACAATACCGACACAATAATCCTTTCAAGCGCGCTCGAGAATGAAGGAGGCATCTATATTTCGGAAGATGCGGGAATGAAGTGGAAGCGTTTCGATTCAAAGGAGCTCAAGCTTCCGAGCCGCCGCATTTGGTCGCTTGTTTTCGATCCGCAGGACCCGAAACGTATGTACGCGGGTACCCACTCATCCGGCGTCTATCGGATCGACCGCCCGGTCGAAACGGCTGCAAATGACGCACCGGCGAAAGAAGGGAACTGACCCGTAAAGTACATCCTTAGCGAGAGATGCGACAGGCTTCGTGCCTGTCGTACTCGTTTAGGCTTGCAGTTCGGCGGGCACATTCTATAATCTGAAGTCTCATGAGTCACCAAACTGCGGCCAAAGATATCGAGTGTACGGGGTCGAATGGAAGCGTTACCATTCACGCCGAAAGCCTGCCCTTTTCCGAGATACCCGGCCAGTCGAAGTTATTCCTCGAATACCAGAAAGATCCTGAGAGCCTGAAGCGTTATTACCCGAACGTGGTCGCGTCGCATGTTCAGATCACCGAGCGTATCCCGGAGGTGCTCGCAAATTACAAGGCCGACAGAGAGGTTCTGTGCGATGCACTTGCCGAGACCAACAAGAAATTCGGCGCGACGCAGGAGACGCTCGACAATATCGAATTGTTACGTGATGCCGAAACTGTAGCCGTCGTGACCGGCCAGCAAGCGGGCCTTTTTTCCGGACCGCTTTACACGATCTACAAGGCACTCTCCGCCATCCGAATGGTCGAATGCCTGCGCGGCCGCGGTGTAAAGGCGGTTCCCGTTTTCTGGGTCGCGACCGAGGATCACGATTTCGAAGAGGTATCGAAGACGACCTTCATCGGGAAGAAGGGAAACGTCGTCGACGTGAAGAACGAGCCTAAACGCTGCTACGAAGATCTCCCGGTCGGTTACATAAAACTCGACGATTCGATCGACGAAACGATAGAGGAGCTTTTTCGCGAGATCACGCCGACCGAATTTACCGCGGACCTCAAGTCGCTCGTTCTCGCAAGCTGGACACCGGGAGAATATTTCGGCGATTCGTTTGGCGTGCTTCTGACGAGGCTGCTCGGCAAATACGGCCTGATCGTGCTGTGCCCATTGAATAACTCCTTGAAACAGCTTGCCGCGCCGATCTATGTGGAGGCGATACAGAAGTCGGCCGAGATCGTCGCCGCCCTTCAAAAACGCAGCCGCCAGCTGGAGGACGAAGGTTATGCGGCCCAGGTCCTGATCAACGACGATTACTTTCCTCTTTTTTGGCAGGCACGCGATGACACACGCAATGCACTGAAGAAGAGCGATGAAGGCACATTCAAGACGAAGGACGGCACGCGCGAATTCTCGCTGCACGAACTTGCCGAGATCGCCGCAAGCGAGCCATACCGTTTTTCGCCGAGCGTTGTGCTCCGCTCCGTTGTCCAGGATCATATTCTTCCGACGGTATGCTATTTTGGCGGGGCCGCCGAGATCGCATATTTTGCACAGAGCGGCGAAGTTTACAGGATACTCGGCCGTCCGGTCACGCCCATCCTTCACCGGCAGAGTTTTTCCGTGATCGAGACAAAGCACGCCAAGACCCTCTCGAGATACGACCTGGAATTCAGCGACCTTTTTCGCGGGATGGAAGATCTCCTGCCGGGCATCGTCGAAGAGCATCTCAACACGGATACCGCAAAGCTCTTTGACGAGGTCGAAGAGACGATCAATGAGCAGCTGCATCGCCTTGACGAAGCCCTGTCAACGGTCGACCCCACGCTGTCCGACAGTCTCTCGAAGCGGCGGCGCAAGATCATCTACCACATCGCCGCGATGAGGAACAGATTCCATCACGTCCAGCTCCGTAAGGACGAAACGATAAATAGCCGCATCGAATCGATGTTTGCGGCGCTTATGCCCCACGGTGCGCTCCAGGAAAGATCGCTGAACGCCGGTTATTTTATAAATCGCTACGGTAAGAATTTCATAGATTGGATCTACCGTTCGACCGATCTGGACGACAAGGGCCACCGGCTTCTCTATCTTTAAATGAACAAGATACGCATTTTGCCCGACAATCTGGCAAACCAGATCGCCGCGGGTGAGGTCGTCGAACGCCCTGCGTCGGTGATCAAGGAGATCGTCGAGAATGCGATCGATGCCGGAGCGAGCCGCATCACGGTCGATGTCGAACTCGGCGGCCGGCGTCTGATGCGTGTCGCCGACGACGGCCATGGGATGTATCGCGACGATGCGATCCTGGCCTTTGAACGCCACGCCACATCGAAGATCCGTACGCTCGAGGATCTTTCGGCAATCGGGACGCTCGGATTTCGCGGCGAGGCCCTTGCGTCGATCGCCTCGGTGGCAAAGGTCGAACTGATCACAAAGCTCGACGAGGACCATGCCGCCACGCGGGTCGTGATCGAAGGTGGACGGCTGATAGATGTAAAGGACGCTGCCCGCGACACGGGCACCACCATCTCAGTCCGCGATCTTTTTTTCAACACTCCTGCCCGCCGGAAGTTCATGCGGTCCGAGGCGACCGAGAACTATCACATCGCCAGCATCGTCACCCATTACGCCCTTGCCCACCCGGAGATCGCGTTCACATTGACAAGCAACGGCCGCGAGACCCTTCGGGCGTCGCCGGCACGCGACCTTCGCGAACGGGCTTTTCAGATCTTCGGTGCGGGAATGTTGGAGAGCCTCTTACCCGTATCGGGAGGGCGGGAATATGTGGCGCGCGTTAGCGGTTACGTCTCGGCTCCGCGCGAACGGCGCACGAACAGAGATTCGCAATATTTTTTCGTTAACGACCGTTTCGTGCGGGACAAGACGATCGCGGGCGGCCTGCTCGAAGGCTACCGATCGGTTTTGCCGCACGGAGTATATCCGGTGGCGTTCCTCTTTCTGCAGGTACCGCCCGAAGAGATCGACGTCAATGTCCACCCGGCCAAGACCGAGATCCGCTTTCGCCGAAACGAAGCGGTCAAGGACGTGATCGCAGAGGCGATCCGCGAGGCCCTATCGCGTGCCGGGGTTGGGCCGGTGCGTGCGGCCGAGGCAGATTTGCCTGATCCCGGATCGTTTGCCTCATCCCCGGGCGAACCCGCGAACGAACCGGCTGGCCAGCATTCGATCGACTTCCACCTCGTAGAGGCAGATGACGGGCGACTAACCATTGAAACTGTTCCCGCTTTGCATCCGCATGCGGATCCCGAAGCAGAAATTCCTTCCAGGTCAGGGGAGGCCGAGCCGCGGGGCACGATCCCCGAGACTTCACAGGACGATCGAGTTATCGATCTTTTCCCGGGTGAATTTGAGTCGACGGCCGAAGAGCGTCTCGGATCGATGCCGCCAGAAATTGTTGGGTCGCCGGCCGCTCCGGCCGAGGCGGCACAACTGCCGCCGGTCAATTCCGCCGCACATCTGGTGAGGGCTGCCGAGATCGAGCAAATCGCTGGCCGCAGGATAAGGCCGATGGGACAGCTCCATGAGAGCTTTATAATTGCCGCCGATGACGAAGGCCTTTTGCTGATCGATCAACACGTCGCCCATGAAAGGATCCTGTTCGACAAGTTCAGGCGAAAGGAAACGGACCGGACGGTGGAATCGCAGAATCTGCTAATTCCCGAGACCATCGATCTGACGCCGGCCCAGAGCCACGCGTTCGAGATCGTCGAGAATGAACTTGCAGGGCTTGGATTTGGCCTTATGCGGCTTTCAGGCAGGACCGTCGCGATCAGGTCGATACCGACTGACCTGGCCGCGGCCGATGCGAGAAACCTGTTCGCGGAGATACTCGATACCGTGGAGCTGGAGAAAAAGGGCAGCGGCAAATCTACTCTGCGCGACGATATTGCGGCGTCACTCGCGTGCAAGGCTGCGATCAAGATCAATATGAAGCTGACCCCCGAAAAGATGAACTGGCTCATAGACCGACTAC
>JAJNPX010000257.1 GCA_021155145.1 Acidisarcina sp.
GCGAGTAGGCGTCGTGCGTTCGGCAGGCGCTCTTCGTTGTATGTGTCGAGAATGTTTGCGCCCGCGCCGTGCTTTATCACAGCGGCCAGTTTCCATGCCAGGTTATAGCCGTCCTGTATACCCGTGTTCATTCCCTGAGCCCCGGCGGGCGTATGAATGTGTGCTGCGTCTCCGGCAAGAAAGCATCGGCCCGAGGAAAATCTTTCGACCGCCCGCGAGTGAACTTTATAGACCGAGTGCCAATGCACTGCTGTGACGTCAAATGTCAGCGAAGTGTCCAATGCCACCTGCGCTTCGATCTCGTCAAACAATATGTCGTTCTCATCCCTTTCGTGGCCCTCTGGAAAAGTACCGACGAGTCTCCAGCGGTTTTCGCCCTTCATCGGGAAAAACGCGGTGATGGTATTCTCGCCGAGATTCACGTGCAACGCGTCATGCTTGAATTCCCAGTCAAGCTCGACGTCGGCAACATAGAAAAGGCGTTCGAAGGTCGAGCCCCCGAACCCGAGCCCGAGCGAATGTCGGACAAGGCTGTGTGCCCCGTCGCAGCCCACGAGATACTTTGCCGAGATCGAGTCTGACGTGCCGTCCGGTCTCCTGATCTGCGCGGTCACGCCCTCAGCAGACTGCTCGAACGAGACAAGTTCCGTGTTCCAAAGAACATCCGCCCCGTCGGCTCTCAACTTTCTGTAAAGGATGTCTTCGTGAATACCCTGCCCGAGTATGAGCAGAAATGGGAAGGGGCTCATTCCCTTTCCGATATCCGTCAGGTCGATCTCGCCGCGAACCTCGCCGCCGCCGAGCAATCTCACCCGATCGGCCCGCCAGCCTTTTCCGACGACCTCATCGGCGATCCCCATCTGATCATAGATCTCGAGCGTGCGCGCCTGTATGCCGATCGCCTTGGAATGCGGCGTCGTCCCATCGCGCTTGTCGAGCGAAACGAAGTCGATGCCGTGACGCTTTAGCTGAAGGGCGAGCGAGAGTCCCGTCGGCCCGGAACCAGCGACGATCACATCGGTTTGCATAGTTTCATATTATGCTTATATTTTGTTTCAGGTCACCCTCTTAGGGATTCATAAACTATGAAATTCTCACGTTGTTTTTCTTTTCGCACGTTGCTGTTCTTGCTCGTCTCTATTCTGTTTCCTTATGCGGTGCGTGCGGATCCTCTCGACGACCGCATCCGCTCGCTGATGTCGGAGCGGCACATTCCGGGCGCGGCGGTCGCGGTCATCAAGGACGGAAGGGTCGTTCGTATGAAAGGCTACGGCGTCGCGAGTCTGGAGTTTGGCGTTCCCGTGACGACCCAAACGGTCTTCGAGATCGGCTCGGTCTCAAAACAGATGACCGCCGCCGCGATCATGCTCCTCGTGCAGGACGGTAAAGTGAGACTCGACGAACGCATCTCAAAATATCTCCCCGATACTCCCGACGCTTGGCGGGACGTGACCGTGCGCCATCTGCTGACGCACACCTCGGGCATCAAGAGCTATACGTCGCTCGGTGGTTTTGGTCTGTCGGAGCGTATGACGATGGCAGACTTCATCAAGAAACTCTCGCCGCATCCGCTCGAGTTCACTCCGGGCGAAAAGAATATTTACAGCAACTCCGGCTACAACCTTCTCGCCTACATCATCGAAACTCAGAGCGGAAAAAAGTACATCGAGTTCATGCGCGAGAAAATTTTTCTTCCGCTCGGCATGACGAAGACGCGCGACCGCGATCCTCAATTTGTCATACCCTTGCGCGCCGCCGGCTATGAATGGAATGTCGATCACCACAGCGGACGTGACGGCGACCTGACGGATCTGATGGGCGCCGGTTCGATAGTTTCGACGATCGAGGATATGACGAAGTGGGAAGCCGCACTCCGCGGCGATAAATTTTTGAGTTCGGGAAGTAAGAAAGAGATATGGAAACAGTTCACCTTCAACAACGGAAAGCTATCTCCTTACGGCCTCGGCTGGCGCATCTCCGATGTGCGCGGGACTAAGCTGATCGGCCACACGGGGCAGACCGCAGGCTTCGGTTCGGCGATCTTTCGCTATGTCGATAATGGGGTGACGACGATCGCGCTCACCAACCTCGGAACCTCCGGAATGGGCTCTCTACTTGCGGTCAACGCGGCCAAGGCCTACATTCCGACGCTCTCGCTAAATGCCCTCACTGCCACACTTACAGTGGCATCACCGTTACACGAAAACCTGGAACGCGCCGTTCGCGGACGCTATTCGAACGACGTCGACGCCGCGCTTTTCACACCCGATGCGACTCGCCGTTTGAGCACCGAACGGGCACGCGCAGCCGCCGAAAGATTAGCTGCGTTCGCGCCCGTGCGCGAAGTGCGCATCGTCAAAGAAGAGTTGGTCGAAGGCGAGAGAACCTTCAGCGTGATCGCAAAGACCGAACGCCGGATCTATCTCTGGCGCGCCGTTGTCGATGGCGACGGAAAGATCTCTTCACTCGAACTCGATGAGGAAGAATGACGGGTCGCCGCGGATCAGGTCCGGCGCAGAAGATCACTTTCACCTAAAGTGCGCGCGAAAGTTTTCGTCAACTGGCGCAATATACGAGCGCCAATTTCGAAACACAAAACTTACGAGCGCGAACTCGCAAAAAATAATTTTCTTTACATCAATTTTTTGTTAACAACTGCTTGACGTTTTATGCTAAATTTAGTGCGGTAGTTTTTTAACACCACAACATATACGGAGGATACTAATGGCAGCAACCAAGAAACCAGCAGCAAAGAAACCGGCGGCAAAGAAACCGGCGGCGAAGAAAGCAGCACCGGCAAAGAAAGCCGCGACTGCAAAGAAGGCAGCACCGGCTAAGAAAGCCTCGACTGCAAAGAAGGCGGCGCCGGCTAAGAAAGCGGCTCCGGCTAAGAAGGCAGCTCCGGCTAAAAAGGCCGCAGCTCCGAAGAAGGCAGCTCCGGCTAAAAAGGCCGCTCCGAAAAAGGCAGCAGCACAGAAGCCGGCAGCAAAGAAGCCCGCAGCAAAGAAAAAGTAGTTAACTACTCTTCTCTTACTGAGGAAAAATAAAAGGCCCGACGTTGAAAGACGCCGGGCTTTTTACATCGATAAATACTGGTCAATATCGTAATTGCAGATCGTCATCGGAAACGCGTGCCTCAACGCTTCCTCCGCTCGCGAGCTTTCCGAAGAGTATCTCGTTAGCGAGCGGCTGCTTGATCTTCTCGTGTATCAAACGCGACATCGGCCGAGCACCATAACGCGCGTCGAAACCATTTTTCGCAAGCCACTCGCGCGCATCCTCGGTCAATTTTATCAGCACTCGTTTCTCGGCAAGTTGTCCGTTCAGTTCCTTGATGAACTTATCGACGATCAGTTTGATCACATCCGTATCGAGCGCTTTGAATGGCACCCACGCATCAAGCCGGTTGCGAAACTCCGGCGTGAATGTACGCTCGATCACACCCTTCGCGTTTCCTTTCGTATCCGAAGAATTTCTGAAACCGACGCCGCCGGATGAAAGCTCGCGAGCACCTGCGTTCGTCGTCATGATCAAAATGACATTTCGAAAGTCGGCTTTCTTTCCGTTGTTGTCGGTCAGCGTCGCCGAGTCCATCACCTGCAGCAGAAGATTGAAAAGATTTGGATGCGCTTTTTCTATCTCATCAAGAACAAGGACAGCATGCGGTGTTCGCATGATCGCTTCGGTCAGCAATCCGCCCTGATCGAAACCGACATATCCCGGCGGTGCACCGATCAATCTTGATACAGTATGCGGCTCGGCATACTCGCTCATATCGAAGCGAATGAATTCGACGCCGAGCGTTTCGGCAA
>JAJNPX010000274.1 GCA_021155145.1 Acidisarcina sp.
GCGGCTCGTACGCCGTGTCGCGCCATCCGAAACATCCGTGATGATCACGGGCGAATCGGGTACCGGCAAGGAGCTTATCGCACAGGCCATTCATCGTTTGAGCCCCAGGAAGGACAAGCCGTTCATCGATCTGAACTGTGCTGCCCTGCAGGATACGCTGCTCGAATCGGAACTTTTCGGGCACGAGGCCGGAGCATTCTCGGGCGCGCGGACGCGAAAGCTCGGGCTTTTCGAACTTGCCAATGGCGGCACGCTTTTCCTCGATGAGGTGATGGAAATGCCGTCGCCTTTACAGTCAAAGCTCCTTAGGGCTCTCGAAACGCGGACCTTTTTCCGTGTCGGCGGCGTCAAAAAGGTCGAGGTCGACGTGCGTTTGATCGCGGCCACCAACCGCGACCCGGAACGTGCTATCTATGACGGCATCTTCCGGGCCGACCTGATGTATCGCATAAACAGCTTTGAGGTCAATATCGCCCCGCTTCGTGAGCGTCGCGAGGACATCGAGGCGCTTACCAAACACTTGCTGCACCGGATAGCCGGTTCGAATCCGCCGCAGATCTCTCATCAGGTGCTCGACGCTTTGAAGAACTACACATGGTCGGGAAACGTCCGCCAACTTCGCAACTGCCTCGAAAGGGCGGTGCTGCTGTCCGACAACGGAAAGATCACCACCAGAGAGCTGCCGCCGGAAGTCGTCTACCGGCAGGAGCGTCCGCAGGTATCCGTAAGTTACAACGGAGCCTCGGCCGCCAATCCATCTTCCTTTCAGAATATGGCCCCTACAAATCTGCGCGACGTTGAGCGTCAGCAGATACTGACCGCCCTTGAGAAGACCGGCTGGCACCGCGGGAAGACCGCGGAGCTGCTCGGCATCTCGCCCTCCACGCTTTATCGCCGCCTTCGCGAGTACGACCTGGAGTCCCGATTGTCGAGGTAGCCGAATGTGCCCTGTGCGAATCCGATCCTGCCTGCTCACCGCTATGGTTGCGCTGTTTTGTGCGGTCACGGTTTCGTTCGGTCAGGCGAAGTTTGCGGGCAAGGTGATCGAGGTCATTGACGGACGGACGGTGCAGGTCGAGACAAGTGCCGGGCGGGTCACCGTCCAGCTGCAGTATATCGAAGTGCCTAAGGCGGACGAGCCCTACGGTTCGCTCGTGCGCAGCCACCTGGCAAATCTGACACAGGGAAAGCTTGTCGAATTTCAACCGGTCCGCATCAACGAATTGACTACCGTGGGAAGGTTAACGATCAACGGTATCGACCTCAGCCTTCAGCTTTTGCGCGACGGTGCGGCACGGCACGAGCCCGCCGACCGGAGCGGCCAGGCGCCCGACCAGGCGGCCGAGTACGCCTACAATCAGCAAAAGGCCAGAGAGGAGAAACGCGGGATCTGGGCCGCCGTCGCCGCCGTGCAGCAGAGTGTACGGTTTAGTCCCGGCGAGAGCACCGGCGGGATGCGGCACGACCTCGATAAATGGTCGGTGTTCCTTAAGCCTGTCGCCCCCGCGTCCGCGGGTTCGCGGGCGAACCGCCCCGCTTCGGATGCACAGGCGTCCGGGCGTTCGGCCATCTGGCCCGATGCGAATGTCAACGCCGCGCAGGATTTTTTGGGGAACTACGACCTCGCGACCCGCGAAGGATTTACCGCGACTCCCATCGGAGCCGCGAAACTCTTAGGTCCTCGCTCCGCTGCCGAGCTCGGGTTTCGCGTCGTTTTTGTTTATCGCGGCGAACCGAATGCGATCGAAGAGCGAGCGTTCATTCTGACCTTTCTATCCGAATCGGACGATCTGAAGTTTGACGGCAGGAACGAACTTTCGCTGATCGCGGACAAACAGAATCTTTATATCGGCAATGCAAAGCGGCTGTACCGGCGAAACGAACGCGGTGTGCAGGAGTTGCTCCTGTACAGTGTCAGCCGTTCTACGTTGGAGAAGATGATCACGGCGAGGACGCTGGGCTTTCGCCTGCCTCGTTCGTCGGGTACTATCGACACCCGGATCCAGCCGTCACTCAAACAACTGCTCGAACTTTCAAATTGATCGCGGCTGCGGAAACGCTCCGCTACTCAAGACGAAAAAGATAACGCTGTTCGGATAATGGCATCAGCTTCTCGGTAAACCGGCGCTTAGAACCGGTCAGCGCCTCGCGGAGCGCCGGCCCGCCAAAAAGAAGCAACGGATCGCGGCCGGACCATTTCAAAAGCTTTGGTAGCACCGCAGAAAACCTATCGAGGGCACGGCAGCACGCGATGGCTCCTGCAGGTTTGGGAAACTCGGAGAATTGTTTGTTTACAACTGCCGCCCGGTGCCCGAGGCCCAGCTCTTCGACCGCCGACCGCAGAAACTCCGCCTTTTTCACTTTTGATTCGATCAGGACGCCGGTCAGATCGTCCCGGACGATGAGGCATGGCACCGACGGAAATCCGCCGCCTGGGCCGACGTCGGCAAGCCGCGCTCCCTCGTCCAAAAACTCGAGCATCGTTAGCGATTCCAGGATGTGCCGGACCGCGAACTCCGCCGGCGTACACGGAGCGACCAGATGTAGCATCGGATCATGCTCGCGCACGAGTGCGTGATGCTCGGCCAATAGCTCGATCTTCTCCTCGGCCAGATCGAGATCGAAACAGTCCTGGTTTTGTTTTATTGCCTGCTTGATCGCCTCACGCATCTAGAATTCAGTTTCCCCCGAAACGTGCAGCGAGCGCAATTCGTGTCACGTTTCACAAGCCTTCAGGCTCTGCTTTAACATCCGCAGACAAAATAAAGGCGATGGAAGGCATTTGCCACTTCACTTCAGTTCCTTCGTATGCGGAATAAAATCGCCCCGAACCAATATCTTCATGAAACACGTTGTTCGGAGGGATTTATGATCTGGAAATGTCTGCGGCCCTATGCATCGGTCGCTATTGTTTGGCTTGCGGTGACCGGATGCGCATATTCGCAGGGAGAAGAGGGCAACAATCGGATAAAGGGTGTATCTTCCGGTTGGAAAACGAATACTGAAAAGCGCTCGATCGAGCTAAGCGAACTGATGTCGGGCGGTCCGGCGAAGGACGGCATTCCCGCGATCGACGATCCCAGATTTGCAACGGTCGCCGACGCACAAAAATGGCTGAAGCCCAACGAGCCGGTCATCTCGTTAAAGATCGAGAACGAAGCTCGCGCGTACCCGCTCCAGATCCTGATCTGGCACGAGATCGTCAATGACCGGGTAGGCAAGAACCCCGTGCTGGTGACATTCTGCCCGCTCTGCTACACGGCTATCGTCTTTGACCGCCGACTGGACGGAAAGGAGTACAGCTTTGGGGTCTCCGGAATGCTGCGGCATTCCGACATGGTCATGTACGATCGTGAGACCGAAAGCTGGTGGCAGCAGATCACGGGCGAAGCGATCGTGGGAGATCTGACCGGGAAGACGCTAAAGCAGTTTCCTACTCAGATAATCAGCTTCGGGCAATTCGCCGATGCCCATCCGACCGGGAAAGTCCTCTCGCGAGAGACTGGCCATGTCCGCGACTATGGCCGGAATCCTTATGTCGGCTATGACGACATCGATGACGTTCCGTTTCTATTTAAGGGAGCAACCGATAAGCGCCTTCGGCCGATGGAAAAGGTTGTCGTGGTCGATCTCGGTTCGAAAGCAAAAGCCTACCCTCACTCGATCACGAAGGAAAGAAGGGTCGTGTACGACCGGATCGGATCGACCGAGATCGTGATCTTTCATGCCGACGGGGCCAGCTCGGCGCTCGATCAGGCGCGGATCAGCGAATCGAAGAATATCGGTTCGACGGGAGTCTTCGAGCCCACGTTCGACGGGCAAAAACTCACCTTCGCTTATGACAATGGCCAGTTTGTGGATCAGCAAACCGGGTCGCGGTGGAACATCCTCGGGAAGG
This sequence comes from Acidisarcina sp., assembly GCA_021155145.1. Taxonomy (GTDB): domain Bacteria; phylum Acidobacteriota; class Blastocatellia; order Pyrinomonadales; family Pyrinomonadaceae; genus OLB17. The sequence goes on from JAJNPX010000274.1 coordinate 3,899, forward strand.
CCATAAGCGGAAAGCTCAAGGGAAGCGAGCTAAGACAGCTTCGACACGGCGATTATTTTGCGTTCGCCTGGCTTGTCTTCAAACCCGAGACCGAGATCTTCTTCGAGCCGAAATGAGGGGAGAGCCAGCCGGGAGTAAGAAAAATTGAACGCTCGATGGAATAATTTTCAAAAGTTCGAACTTAACTTCATCGGAAGCCAAATAAGGGAAGCCGAATAGATAGCTTTCAAAACGAGCCAGAAAG
>JAJNPX010000282.1 GCA_021155145.1 Acidisarcina sp.
CTAGTCAAATACGTAACGCAGGCAGCTATATAATCAGTGTCGATCTCGCAATGGCCGTCTACCCGCACAAAAATTTCACCGATGGCATGGGAGATTGCAACGTTTAGAGCAGATGGAGCGATCTTCTTAGGGTTTTTAACCACCTTTACCGGAATATCGCTTCCCGCGGCCATTTCATTGATGCGTTCAAGCGTACCGTCCGTCGACTCACCATCCGAAACTATGATCTCTAACAATTCGTGCGGATAACTCTGGGCAAGAACGGATCCCAGACTCCGCTCAATAAACTCCCTTTCGTTTCTCACTGGCATAAGCACTGAAACGAACGGAAGACCGGCGGCTGGATGATCTGCGGCAACGAGGTTAGCAGTCTCGCTTTCGGTTTCGCTGTGTAGTTCTTGACCAGTCACTTATCGTGCTTGATAACCCGCGGATAACTTTGGAGCTATGCCGAATGGGCGGCCGACAGACCAGCTTTCTCTTCGTTCGAGAGTTCGCAAATGACCGCCCGGAATTTTGCCCGGGCCGTGCGCGGGATCACGCTGACCCGTTCAAACTCGACAGTAACGTCGCCCATCCTCTCGCGAATGCGGTCCGCGATCTTCGTCTCCAGTTCCTTACTTGGCGTACCGTTCGGAACATACCGCACAAAGAGGAGGCGCAGCGACCTCTGGACTATTTGGGCCTCAGAGATCTCAAATGTGCCTTTGAAGACCGGGTCTAGTCGTCCAATACGACGCCCGTCGGCTGTGTAAAGAAGATCGTCGTTTCGGCCCTCGATCTTTGCGATCAGGGGCAGACTCCTCCCACATTCACAACTCTCCTCACTGAGCCTACCACTGTCCCCGATCCGATATCGGATCAACGGCATGTCAGGATTGACGAGACCGGTACTAATAAGATCGCCTACCCCATTCACGTCGGTACTAGCCGTCGAGGAGACTTCGATCACGCCGGCCTCGGGCCATTGGTGCAGGCTGCCGCTCGAGCACTCACTTGCCGCCGCTGCCATTTCAGCCATGCCGTATGTTTCCCTTACGGGGGAACGAAATGCTTCTGCGATCACTTCTCGCTGGTATTCATATAGAGGTTCAGCATTCGTAATGACCACGTCGAACCGGACATCTTCTATCTTTTCGGTCATGGCAAAATGAGCGAGCGAATAAAGCGCAGATGTGTAACCGACAACATATCGCACTCGCCTTTCCTTCATCGCCTGCAAATACGACCGAAGATTAGCGGCCGCAAGATGATAGCTCGACATATATAACTGTTTCAGTCCGGAGTTCCACACCCAAAAAGGCGGCCGGTCTTGGCTGACGGGAGTTACGAGCTGGCCACCCAAGATAGCCCACCGGTCTTCTTTTGAAAGCCCGTACCAGCGCCGCCAACGGGCTTCGGACAATGCGTACCAATACTTGAGCGTTTCACGGCTTGACCAAAGATCGAGTGATGTCCCGGTCGTGCCGCTGGTGTGTTCGAGAAACATTCTCTTCGGGTCGCAGTCGTCTGCAACAAATGCGCGAGCACCCTCACGGAGCGTTTGCTTCTCAAGGATCGGCCAGTTCTCGAGATATTCGTAAGACGATCTATCGCCACCCTGTCGGCGTTTCGACCACATTTCGCGATAATACGGAACCGTGGTCGCGGCGCGATGCAGGATGAATGAAAGCCTGTTCTGCTGCCATTCTTCCCACTGCTGTTGGCTCCAGTACTCGCGCTCCAGGGCCTCTTCGACAAGACGCTCCGTCTCCTTATCGTACCGCCACCAACGCAGGTAATATCCGCGAAGGCTTGCAGCGATCGAGCGGGTTGACGAGGGCATTCGATGATAGAGGCTCAATGAGATACTCATTCGTTGGTAACCCCTCGTATCGGCAGATCGAGCGATCTCGACTTCTTCTCAAGCTGGATCTCGTCGAACAATTCTTCCCACTGGGGGCGTACATTCTCCCACGACGATCGTTCAGCCAATTCGCGTCCGTTTACCGAAAGATCCCGGGCGAGCTCATTACTTTCCAGAAGCGACGCTATTGCTCCGACCATCGCTTCGACGTCGCCATCCGGAACCAGCAGCCCGGTTTCTCCGTTCTGGAGCAAATATGGAATTCCGCCCACCGAGGTCGCAACTACGGGCAAGCCCATTGCACATGCCTCAAGCACGGCGACAGGCATGTTGTCGATATGATTAGTGTTCAGAAAAATATCAGCGTTCGAAAATTCTCTGATCTTTGCTTGGTGGTCAAGAAAACCGGGAAACCGAACTGCCTCGCTCAAACCCATATCTGCCGCCATCTTCTTGATCTCCGCCTCAAGCCCCTTATCGACCCCAGCCATCACCAAACTCGCATCGGGATACTTCTTTCTGAGCGAACCGAACACCTCGATCGCCATTTGAGGGTTGTAGATCTCATGAAACGCCCGCATCCAAAGCAGCTTCGGCGAAACCTCATCTCGAGTGCGGTAGTTGTAGTTGCTTAGTTCTATTACGTTTGGAATTATTCGGGACTTGATCCCGAACACTGACAACTTTTCCGCAAGAAAACTTGAGGGCGAAACTAAGATCGTTGCCCGGCTCAGCACGCGCTTTACCCATCCGGGATATCGCTCCGTGAACTCAGGCAGGTTTCCGCCATGAAGGACAAGTATCGAGGGGATGTTGAAGATCTTTGCCAATAAGCTTGCCGCATCAGCCAGAATGAACGCGGGCCCGCTATATGCCTCGATGATCAACACCCTCGCCTCATTTCGATTTCGAGATATCGTAATTACAACGTCGAGAAGTCGAAGGACTCGGTTGACCTGTGACGATGCGCTGGTCACGCAATATCCGTCTTCATAAAAAAGGTCTGCCAGTATTTGACCCTGCGTTGTCACAAATCCCCGCTTGCGACCTAACATATTCCCAATGAAGCAAACGGTGGTATTACTCATGAACTAGAAACCGACATCGGCAGCGGATGGAGTTAAATTAGGGTTTTGGAGTCAGTGCTTTCGATCCAGGTCGCAGGTTCGCGATAGTGACATAGGCCAACCCCAGCATGAATGAAGGCGCC
>JAJNPX010000289.1 GCA_021155145.1 Acidisarcina sp.
TGGCGCATCGTCAAGACGATGGGCACCAAGATCGTCAAGCTTCAGCCGGTCGGCGGCTTTTGTGCCGAGACCGCCGGGGCGATCACCCTATTCGGCGCGACCGCGGCAGGAATACCTGTCTCCACGACGCACACCATCACAGGCTCTATCGTCGGCGTCGGCTCGGCCAAGCGCTTCTCTGCGGTAAAGTGGGGAGTAGCCGGCCGCATCGTGTGGGCCTGGGTCCTGACCATCCCGATGGCCGCTATCATCGCGGGCCTCTCCTACGGATTCATCCTTCTGATCGAAAAGCTGACAGGCCGCATCTGAGGCCCCGCATCAGTAACCGGCAACCCGGCATTTCCTAGACTTTACGATCCAAGAGTGACATCATTTTCTTTGAGGCTTGCGGAGGAATACGCGAAATGACCGCAGTTTTAGAAGAAGTAAGGCCGCTCGAAGATTTTTTGGTGATGCCCGAGGAAGAGGTGGCTGCCGCTATCGAAGCCGCGCGCCAAGCGCTCGGCAGCCGCGTCGTTATCTTAGGCCACCATTACCAGCGGGACGACGTGATCCGCCACGCCGACCTCACAGGCGACAGCTATCAACTCTCCGTAATGGCATCGCAGACCGACGCCGAATACATCGTCTTCTGCGGCGTGCATTTTATGGCCGAGTCGGCCGACATACTCGGAAAACCCGGACAGCGCGTGATCTTGCCCGATATGGGAGCCGGCTGCTCGATGGCGGATATGGCTTCGATCGACCAGGTCGAAGACGCCTGGGAACAACTCCGCGATATCGGGGTGCTTAAGAACAGGGTCGCCCCGATCACATATATGAACTCTACCGCCGCGATCAAGGCCTTTTGCGGCAGGAATGATGGGGTCGTCTGCACGTCGTCGAATGCGGTCCCGCTTTTTGATGCGTATCTGAAAGAGTTCGACAAGATGTTCTTCTTTCCGGACCAGCACCTGGGAAGGAACACCGGAGCAAAATTCGGGATCCCGCTCGATAAGATGGTGCTGTGGAACCCGCACGAAGATCTTGGCGGCAACACGCCCGAGCAGCTGCATGAGGCCAAACTCATTCTATGGCGGGGACATTGTTCGGTCCACGGCCGATTCAAGCCCTGGCACGTCGATAAGATAAGGAAGGACGTGCCGGGCGTTCAAGTGCTGGTACATCCAGAGTGTACCCGCGAGGTCGTGGAGATAAGCGACCTGAACGGTTCCACCAGCTTTATCATCAAGACCGTCGAAAATGCACCGGCGGGAACCAAGTGGGCGATAGGCACCGAGGTAAATCTCGTTAACCGCCTGGCCCAGCGATTTCCCGATAAGGAGATACACCTGCTCGCTCCCGATCTGTGCATGTGCGCGACCATGTACCGCATCGCCCCGCAAAACCTTGCGTGGGCAATGGACAACCTGGCGAACGACACCGTGGTCAATGAGATCGTCGTGGATGAGGAGACGAGGCACTACGCGAACATTGCTCTCGAGCGTATGATCGGGATGACCGAAGGAAAGAAGGGTTGACCGCAGAAACGCAGAAGAAAGGGATCGTCCTCGTTCTCTCCGCGTCTATGCGTCTCAGCGGCCGGTTACGTTATGGCCGACGTCCGAGACAAGCTTCGCGATAATGCTCCCGGCAAATTCTATGTTGACCGGCAATGCATCGACTGCGACGTCTGCCGTGATACATCGCCGGCGAACTTTACCCGCAATGATGAGAACGGTTACTCCTATGTGTACAAACAGCCCGAATCGCCGGAGGAATTCAAGCTGTGCGAAGAGGCCCTGGCCGCATGTCCCGTCGAAGCCATAGGCGACGACGCCGAAAAGGGCGATCGGCCTAAAGTTTCAAAATTCGCGGCTTGAAGAGTCCGTCATCGATCGGCGTATTGTGTTTGATCGTCACATTCGGGTGACAATGTTCCGGGTTGCTCGGCGAAAGCTCACCTACTATACGCTGCTGAAACATCAAGAGATCTTCTTTTCAAAATGGGCAATTCGGTTGTAGAATCGGCGGGAACCGAGGTCATAAGTCTATGCGAAAGGTCGTTTACGGTGGTGCATGCAGTCTGGACGGGTACCTGGCCCGCACGGACGGCGCGGTCGACTGGCTGATGTGGAGCGACGAGGCGGGCGAGATAATGCAGGAAAGCTGGAGCCGCTTCGACACGATGCTGATGGGCCGAAAGACGTATGAGGCCGCAATGAAAAATGCTCCCGAGGGCGGAGCCGGCGAGGCCGCCGACGGGGTCGAGACATATGTGTTCACCACCACACTCGATCCTGCCGATCACCCCGGGGTAAGGATAGTCAATGAAGGCGGCGTCGATCTGGTAAAGCAGTTAAGGGAAGGCGAGGGCAAGGACATCTGCGTGATGGGCGGCGGGCTGCTTGCTCGATCGCTTTTTGAAGCGGACCTGATCGACGAAGTCGGATTCAACGTGCATCCGCTGCTTCTCGGGTCGGGCGTGCCATCGTTCCATACAATGGGCAAGCAGATCGACCTTGAGCTCATCGACAGCAGGATACTCAAGAATGGCTGTGTCTACGTTCTCTACAACGTCAGGCATTAGCGAGTGTCGGCGAATCGGCCTTCAAGATATCGTCACCGGCGGGCGATATAGCAAGCCTTGTCCCGAATGCCATTATTATGTAAAAGACCATCGCGACCTCCTGGTCGCCGAGGTTGTAGTGGACGAGGCCGCTCGCGAAGAATCCGGCGAGGCCGCCCGCACATCCAAGTATTATCCCCCGCGACCTCCAATCATCAAGGTTCCCCGGGAAGTACCGGGCGTGCCACAAGGTTCGTGAATAGATGCCAATAACGATGAGCCAGATCAACAAGGCCGGGATCCCTCGCTCTACGACCAACTGGATAGGTGTCGAGTGAAAGTGCCCCATCGGCTGATGACCTTTGTCGTAAAGGCCCCACTCCTCCCAGTGCGTTTTGATCGAGTCCATCCCTACGCCGACGATCAGGTGTCTGGGTTCTTCGTTCATCAGGCGAAGGCCGTCGCGCCACATCATCTGACGGTACTTTATCGACCCGTCATTCTTATCAAAAAAACTGACCTGACGCTGCTGCTGGAGCACGTAAAGTCCGATCAGGGCGATCGGTACCGCTGCCGCCGCCGAAAACAGGATCATCTTTCGGCTCGCACCAAGCAGAACGATGACCGCGGATGCGATCACCAAGGAAAGCTGCGAAGCGCGCGTCACGGTCAATAAAAGAGCAGCCGAAATTCCCAGGACGCAAGCTGCCAGCAGCACTTTCTGACGTAGGGTCGCGCCGAGCATTATGCCGGCGACCAACAATCCGACCGCTAAAGCTCCGATGAGCTGGAGCACTTCAGCATAGGTCGTAAAGTGTCCGTAGAATCCGGCCGCCCTGAAACCCCGCCACGCATTCCAGGAGCCGAAACCAAGCATCTGCTCCGCCGTTCCCTGTGTTCGATCCACGTCGGATCGGCTGAGGCTGCGGACGTAAACTGCGTCGAGTCGGTTGAATTCGATCGTCACGGGATCGCCTTTCATCAATTCCTCGGCTAGTTCGGATGGGTTGCGGATCAGCTTCTTATTGGCCCTTACGATCACGTCGCCGTCGAGGACACCGAGACCGGCAAGCGGCCCATCCGCGGCTATCTCGTGGATCTGAATGCCGCGGCCAAGCAGCTTCTGAACGGGGAGCCACAAGACGCTCACCATGCAGGAGCCGACCAACAAGGCTGCGGCCAGATGCACGGCCCGGCGATTCCTGAGGGTATTGATCGCAAATAGGAATATGAGAAAGACGGCAGTTCCCCGCAGCTTGTTCAACGAGACCAGGGGTTCGTACGAGAAAACGGCGCTTACAGCGGTCCATGCAAAAAGGCCGGAGAGGGCGTAACCAAGCGGTGTGATCAGGAATTCGGGCCGGGGCTGAATGAAGCATCGGATCACCCACATCAGCATCCCGAATAACCACGCGGCCTGCGTCGCGGCGATCGAGTGGGGAGCCGCGGCGATCATCAATAGCAAAGCGACGAATGCCGCTCGCTCCAGCATTTGCGGCAGTCTCGGGCCTGGTCCGATCCCGGCGTATTCGTCTATCGCGGCGGCAAAGCTCATAATTCATCCAGCAGAATAGGTTGCGGGCAGCACGCTTGTCTAACCCGGCCCGCATCTGTTTGAATATCGTAACCGATGAACGAAGAGAAACATCAAACTGATCGATCGATCAAGGCGGAGATCGACCTCTATTACGACCTGCATTTACCGAAGGAACTCAGCGGCCCGGCGCCGCTCCTGATCGCCGTTCACGGTTATGGTGCACACAAGAGATACATGATGAGGGAATCGCGGCTTGTTGCACGGGATGATCTCGCGATCGCATCCGTCCAGGCGCCGCATCCGCATTTTCGCCCGACAGCGGAAGGCTATCGGGTAGGCTTCGGCTGGTTGACCGATCATCGTTCTGACGAGTCGATCGCGCTTCACCATCATTTCCTCAACACAATGATCGACGAACTTGGCGGCGAGGGCCTGATCGATAGGACGCGTGTCTATCTTTACGGCTTTTCTCAGGCATGCGCATTGAATTTTCGATATGCGTTTACCTACCCCGAGCGAGTCGCCGCGGTCATCGGCGTGTGCGGGGGCATTCCCGGCGACCTGGAGACCAATCCGAAGTACAAGCCTTTTCTGGGAGAGGTACTCTATCTTTACGGGGATGACGATGAATTCTACTCGCAGGAAAAATTTCGCGGGTTTGACGAAGCGCTAAAGCGGAGGCTCGAGAATTACCGCTCGATTCATTACACGGCGAAACACGAGATAACGGAAGAAATGAGACGGGACATCAGACAGTTCTTGACCCAACTTCCTTAATTTACCTTTACCTTTCGCACCTCGACCAGGCCGTCGAGCGATGGCGGCAGTGAGACCACAGGCTTCTGCAGGGCGTCAAAGGTCACACGTATATCCTCAGCTTTCACGCCCTCAAATAACGAGACAGGCCCGTACAAAAGAAGCTGGACCCGCCTGCCTCCCGTTTCGGCCGGTATGTTGAAAGCCCTTTCAACCCTCTTTTCCCCGATGCGGAAGGTAACATCCACCACGGCCTCGAGCACGGTTGCCTTAGGGTTTGCCAGATCGATCTGGGTCTGGCGTGCGGTGAAATCTGCTCGTTTATCGGCGATATCGATCTTTTCCGTATCGACGGCGGTAAGCGAGCGGATGTACGATGCAGGGCCGCGGACGCGAACCCGCTGCGGGACCGATATGGGGTTGCCATAAAATTCGTAGCCCTGAGCAAGTTCGCCCTGCGTTTCCACCCGAACGGGAACCTCTTTTTCTTCGACCGCTTCGAGACGCACGGCGATACGGTTCGGCTGTATCTCCTGCAGCTTTACCCCGAGCGGGAGATCTATCGAGACATTCTCGGGCGTAAGCTCGATCACGCGGTCACCCGGCGGCATGTCCGACAGGTCGAGCGACACGACCAGACCGCTTTCCGTGATCTGATTGACCCTTCTCTTGTCGCCGCTGATCACGATGCTGACGGTTTGGATCGGGGAATTCGTGATCTCGGCCTTATTCGAATACGAAAGGGTGAGCGGTATCTCGGCCATCCGCCGGGTCGTCGGCGTGCTGAGGCCGGTAACCCCTATCCAAAGAGCGACGGTGATCGCCAACGCGACCAGCTTGGTAAGCCAATCTTCGAGAAAGATCTTTCTCAGGATCTGCGTTGCGGATATCGCACCGGATCCTGACATAGAGAAAATTTTACGTGCATCGGCCATCGCAAATTATCCGATAGTGATCTCGGTCTCCGCCTCCTTCATGGTCTTGGTCACCTCGCGTTTCGTTTCCACAAGCGGGATATTCATTGCCTCGAGCAGAAGCCGCCGAAGTTGGGTCGGGTCCAGATTCCTGCTCACCGTACCGCCTTCGACATATGTAATGAGCCCCGTTTCCTCCGAGACGACGATCGATATCGCATCCGAACCCTCCGTGATGCCGATAGCTGCACGATGGCGGGTGCCGAGTTCGCGTGATATGCCTGGATTCTTGGTCAGCGGCAAAAAGACGGATGCGGCGGCGATCCGCTCGTTCTGGATAATTACCGCACCGTCATGAAGCGGCGTTGACGGATTGAAGATCGTAACGAGCAGGTCATAACTGATGCGGGAATCGAGCTGCACACCCGCATCGACAAAATTCCTGAGCCCGACATTTCGCTCGACTACTATCAACGCCCCGGTCTTTTCCGAGGCAAGTGTCGTGACGGCGAGTACGATCTCGTCAAAGATGCTACCGCCGAATTGGCCTCGCTGTCGGATCAAAATGGGTACGTTGATGCGGTTCGCAAAATATATGAGGGCCTGCCGGATCTCGGACTGAAACAGGACGATTATCGCAACGCCGATATATAGCACGGCTGACCGCAGAACGAATTCGAGGGTCGCAAGGTCTTGTGCAACGGCAAGCCAGTAAAGTAATGCGAGCAGCACGATCCCGACCATTGTCGGGACCGCCCGTGTACCGCGCAGCAGACGGAGAACCACATAGACGATGGTGAAGACCAGCGCAATATCGAGTACATTGCGCAAGGTCAGCAAGGTCGTCAGTTGTTCGAGAAACTGCTGCATCCGAAACCTTTACCGAAGATCCCGTCAGTCGAGGGAGACACAAATTCACCGTGAAGGGCACCGCGAGCGGTTGCGTTCAATTTTACAGAATATCACACAATCTGCAGCGCTATAGCCGTTTGCGCAGGCGGCCCGAATGTACGACCCCGACGAGTTTTCCTTCGTCGGTCAGCACGGCAACCGCATGAAGCCCGTTCGAATCCATCAGTTTTCGGGCATCCGCAACGGAATTATCGGTATGAACGAAATGGTCGCCGTCCGCTTTTCTCATCACCTGCCGGATACGGGTGGATCGCCATTTATCCGCATCAAGTTCCTTGATGTCGTCGAGTACAAGCATTCCCAGAAAGCGGTTCTCTTCCGCGACCGGGAACGATGCCCGCCGATGCATCGGCAAGATGTCATCCACGAACTTCTGGATAACGGTCTCGGGCGGAATGGCGTACGGGAGCATCATAATTGTTTCGACGCGGATATGCTCTTCAGAGTTTACTTCGCGAATGATCGAGGTTGCTGAATCGAGAAGAAAAATGCCCACGACCACGGCCCAGAAACCCGTAAAGAACTCACCCCTGACAATGACAAAGATCAACCCCAGAACGATCAACCCGACGGCGATCATCTGGCCGCAGCGTCCCGTCAGGACCGTGGCATCATTGAGATCTTTTCCCTGCTTCCACAGATAGGCACGCAGAACCCGGCCGCCGTCGAGCGGATAACCCGGGAAGAGGTTGAATACGGCTACCAGGAAATTTGTGAGGGCCAGCAGGAAGAGGATCAGCGTAAGAATGTCGGTTCCGATCTGATTCGAGATGCCGATCATGCCGACAAAGATCAGAGTAAGGAGGAAACTTGCGGCCGGGCCGGCGATCGCGATCCTGAATTCGGCCCGGGGAGTTTCGGGCGCGTGCTGAAACCGAGCGAGGCCGCCGAACGGATGGAGTATGATCTCAAGCACGTTGAGGCCCTCCATTCGGGCTACGAGCGCGTGGGCATATTCATGCAGGAAGATGGAGGCGAAGAACAGGAATGTGGCAGATAGAGCCAGCAGCGTGCTGCCGAGCAGGTTCCGCACGAGCGGTTCCAGACTGGCCGCGGTGATCACCGTGAGAAGCACGATAACGAGCAGCCATCGCAGGTCAACGCGCACCGGTATGCCGGAAACACTCGCTAGCGTGAACTGTCGCTTCAAAATTTCCAGCACGAGAAACAGCTTAATCCAATCGCCGCCGCATTTCTATAAAAAGAGCGGCCCGAAAGATCAGACGGTTGTTGCAATTTCGGTTTGTGGATCGATCTGTCCGTTCGACACTCGGTGAATTACGGCCCGTGTACCAAATTCTAACGCGAAGGAATCTTTGGAAGTCGTGACAAACGTCTGCGTGCGGCCATCCAGATACTCCAGGAGTTGGCCGATCCGGCGATAGTCGAGTTCCGCATCGAGGTCGTCCAAGAGAAATAGCGGATATTCGCCCCGCTGAGCATAGAAAATATCGATATTCGCCAGCAGCAGGAGAAGCAGTGCAGAACGCTGCTGGCCGGATGAGCCGAACCTGCGAATATCGTGACCGTCGAGCATTACCTCAAGGTCGTCGCGGTGCGGCCCGATGAGCGAGTAGCCGCTCGCCATCTCTGCCTGCAGCCTGATCTCGAGGCGGCTGAAAAGCAGCGATTCATAGTCATCCAGATCGCCCTTTTCCTCGAGCGATGAGGCATACCTGATCGTGATCGCCTCACCTCCAAAGAGTTTAATTGCGAGCGCTTCATTCAGGCGCTGGACGATCCTTACGCGCGAGCGGTGTATCTTTGCCGAGTGCTTTACCAGCTGTTCATTCCACGGAGCGATGACCTCTACCACCTTCGACAGCGGTAGATCTTGCTCCTGGGCCGATTGGAGGAGAGCGTTTTTCTGTTTCAGTACCCGGTTAAAGTCAGCGATGGTTTGAATATATGGCGGATGCACGGCGGTGATCGAATCATCCAGGAAGCGGCGCCGATGCTCGGGTGTGCCGCGAATTATCTCGAGCTGATCGGCGTTAAATACAAAAGCGTGGAGTTCCCCGAGATATCTCTGCACGGTCTCTCGTTTACCATTGACCGAAAATGCCTTGCTGTTGCCTTCGAGGACGACCCGAAGCTCGTGGACGATCTCCTCAGACACCTGTATCCGGGCAACCACGATCGCCGAGGTCTCGTTAAAAGCGATCGCCTCCGACAACTTAGAGGTACGGAACGAACGGGTCGTGGCGAGCAGGTGAATCGCCTCGAGCCAGTTGGTCTTGCCTTGACCGTTCTCTCCTAGTAATATGTTCAGGCCGTTTCCGCAGACGACATTCCCCCTTAAATTGCGGAAATTCCGGGCCTCGAGTTCGGTTAATAGCATTTCAAAATTCTAGCATGTTCGATTTGTACCCGACGTTTTTGGGATGTGCCTGTCTGCGTTGATCTGGAATGTCACCTTCTCTCTCAAATTGACCGGAAAACGGGAAATTTCTGGAGTTCGGCTAGATTCGGGATGTATTATAGATAGGGAGTGTTATACACTCTTTAACATTATTGAACTCTTAGGTACATTCAGATCGATGCGGATAGTCTCAACAATACTCCTCTCACTTTTGTTGACGTTTGCTGTGTACGGACAGCAAAACCTTCAGGTGGGGCAGCCGGCCCCGGATTTTGTCGCGCAGACGATAGACGGGCAGACGATAAACCTTAAAGACCTTCAAGGAAAGGTCGTGATGCTCACGTTCTGGTCGACAAAGTGCGAGATCTGCCATAGCGAGATCCCAAAGATGAATCAGATCGTGGACCGCTATAAGGGCAAAGACGTGGTCTTCCTGGCACTCACGATGGAAAACGAAGCCAAGGTCAATCCGTACCTGAGAAAGAATCCATTCAACTACACGATCCTGACGAACGGGTTTGGGGTCGTGCTCAAGTATGCCAACATGTCGAAGGACGGCGGCATAAATATGGGCTTTCCCTCTTATTTTCTCATCAATAAACAAGGCGCGATCCACTTGAGGTCGGAGGGTTGGGACAAGACACAGAGCCTCGACAATCAAATATCAAGATTATTGACCGAGTAGGGTCAACGCGAGTTTGCTACTCCAATTTTCCCCTGCCGATGGGCATCGGCAGGGGATCTTTTTTGCATTCCGACAGGGTTGTTTTGGATCGTCGATTTGTTTATAGTTCTTAACTTAGCCGCCCGGTTGAAGGGCGATACGGAGAGGTAGCCTAATTGGTAAGGCAGTAGTCTTGAAAACTACCGCGGGTGACCGCTTGCAGGTTCGAGTCCTGTCCTCTCCGCCATCTTGGCCTCATACGCGAATTCACCTAAATACTGTTCAAGCCCGCGCTCGGCCCCGGACCCTCACGAACCACCCTTGTCACGGAATCGCATTGTGGTATAAGGTCTATATACTGAATGAGTGTTCATTCATAAAGTAGGCAGTTGGAAGATACAAATACCAAAAAGATGCGTGGTACACGGGCGAACGGTGCCGCTAAGGTCGGCGACAAACGCGAGGCAATATTGCGGGCAAGCATAAAGGTCTTCGCCGCAAAAGGGTTCTTCAGCTCAAAGGTCTCGGATATCGCCCGCGAGGCCGGGATAGCCGATGGCACGGTCTATCTTTACTTCAAGGGTAAGGATGAGATCCTCCATTCGATATTCGATAGGGCGATGTCCGAGTTCATCGATGAAGGCCTAAAGGAGCTTAGCCAGATCAGCGATCCAACGAACAAGCTCGAGCGGATCGCCCGGATGCATCTCGAGCGCCTCGGTGCCGATCGCGACCTTGCCGTCGTATTTCAGGTCGAACTTCGCGGCTCGACCAAATTTATGAAGGAATTTTCCGCAGCGGGGTTTGCGAGCTATCTGGACATCATCAAGGCCACGATCGAAGAGGGGCAGAAGCACGGCATTTTCCGTTCGGATATTAAGCCAATCGTTTGCGCGAAAATACTCTATGGCTCGTTGGACGAGATGGTGACGAACTGGATACTTTCGGAAAACCGATATCCGCTGGCCCCGATGGCAGACGAAGTGCTCAAGATATTTCTCGGAGGTATTCTTGCGAAGTGAACGATAAGAGCATCGGCGCAGCGGCAGACCCAAGAAAGATCAAAACTCGCGGTACGCCCTTATTCGAAGGGGAGCCACAAACCCTGGGCGAGCTATTCATCAAGGCCGCCAACGACCATTCTCTTTCCGACGCACTTAATTTCAAAACAGATGACGGCTGGCAGAGCCTTTCCTCCGTCCAGGTCCTCGACCGGGCCCAAGACATCGCACTCGGACTATATTCGCTTGGGCTCAGAAAAGGCGACCGTGCTGCGATAATGGCGGACAATTCGGCGGAGTGGACGTTGGCCGATGCGGGCTGCCAGTTTGCCGGGATCCTCGATGTCCCGATCTACACGACGCTTGCGCCTGCATCGGTCGAGTTCGTCCTCAAGGATTCAGGATCCAGGGTCATTTTCCTTGAGGGCTGCGAGATGTATGAAAGGGTAGCGGAGGCGATCGGATCCTGTTCGTCGCTCGAAAAGCTCATCTTTTTTGATCGATCGGGTGTCGAGGTGCCGGGTGCGATCTCGCTTGCCGAGTTGGAGGCGATGGGCGCAAAGCTTCGCGACGGCGAGCCGGACCTCTTGCAGGAGCTTTTGAAAGCGACAAGATCAAGCGATATCGCGACTCTGATCTACACCAGCGGCACAACGGGCGAGCCCAAAGGGGTGATGTTGACGCACTCGAACATCATTTCCAACGTCATAGATTGCGGCGAGAAATACACGTTTGGCGATCACGACATTCCCCTCTCAGTGCTGCCTCTTTCTCACATATTCGAGCGCTCGGCGATGTACCTCTATTTTTTGCATGGGATGTCGGTTCACTATGCCGAATCGATCGAAAAGGTGCCCGAGAACCTGCGCGAGGTCCGCCCGACGATTCTGATCGGCGTACCGCGGATCTTTGAAAAGGTTTATGCGAAGGCGAAACTCAGGGCCGCGCAGAGCGGCGGGCTCAAGGAGAAGATATTTGACTGGGCGATAGAGGTCGCTAAAGAGTACGCCTTAAAGAAAGAGGGACGCGCGGCGTTGCCGATCGGTTTACGTCTGAAGCATGCGATCTCGGATCGCCTCGTTTACAGAAAACTGAGAGAGTTTTTTGGCGGCAGGCTCCGCTACTGCATTACCGGCGGAGCGGCGCTGCCCGACGAGATCTTTCTGATCTTCACCGGAGCCGGCATTTCGATAATGCAGGGGTACGGATTGACCGAGACATCGCCCGTGATCTCGTCAAATAATCCTATCGACTGCAAGCTTGGCACAGTGGGAAAGCCGATCAGAAATGTCCAGATCCGGACTGCTGCCGATGGAGAAGTTGAGGTCGCCGGGCCCGGGGTGACCCCCGGTTACTATAAACGGGAACAAGCTACTCGCGAATCGTTTACCGACGACGGATGGTTTAGGACCGGTGACATAGGCGAGATAGACGCGGACGGCTTCTTGAAGATCACGGACCGGAAAAAAGAACTCTTCAAAACTTCGGGCGGCAAGTACATCGCACCTTCCCCTATCGAACAGATGATCCGTTCGTCACGTTTCGTAAATCAAGCGGTTTTGATAGGCAATGGGCGAAAGTTTGCGGCCGCGCTCATCGTACCCAACTTCGAGATGCTGGATTCATACGCGAAACATAAGGGATTCAGCCCGATGAAGCCGTCAGAGTATTGCGCGGATCCTCGCATCATCGACCTCTTCGAACGGCAGGTCCGATCGGTGACCGGCGGGCTTGCGAAATTCGAGACCGTAAAACGCATCGCTTTGCTCGAGAACGAACTCTCGGTCGTGGGCGGCGAGTTGACGCCTACAATGAAACTTAAACGCCGCGTGATCGATGAGAAATACCGGGACCTGATCGACCGCATCTACGAGGAAGCGGAAAAAGAACGGCCCGCCGAGTAGGTCTCTGCACGGGCCGATCTCAAGATGTATGAATCGAGGCTAGAACGGCCGGATCGGGATCGGGACCCGTCCCGGTATCCCGACCACCGCTTCGAGCAGGATGTCGCCGATAGATTTCTTCGACTTATCGACCTCAACAATATCGTAGGGTTGGAGCATTATGTCCTGCTGTTCGCCTTTCTTGATCTGATCGTAATTTACCGCGATGACCTCAGGCTGCGGAGATCCGACCTTTCGCCGATAGACCTTTACATTCTTGGTCTTTGCCTCGCGTGTGATACCGCTCGCCATGGCGATCGCCTGCGTGAGCGGAAGTCCGCCCGGAGGCATATCCAGCTCGCCGGGCCTAATGACCTCGCCCGTTACATATACCGGCGAAGATTTTTGAACGACGATAATGTCGCCCGGAAAGATCTGGGGGTTTGCTTCGTCGAGTCCCTGGCGGAGCGCCGCAAGGCTGTAAAGCCGCGATGGCACGTCGAGCGAATCGCCGCCGGCGGCCTTCCAGTCATTCTCCGCGGTCAGCTCTGCGCAGATCGGCGAACGGGTCCGAAATACCTGGATCATCCCTCCGCTTTTCTCGGTCACGCCCCCGGCAAACGAGATCAGCTCTAAAAGCGTAGCGCGCCTTGTAAGGTCGACCTGCTGCTGCTGTCTGACCTCACCGTAGATACTGACCGGCGGCCGGCTGTTTCGCTTGGTGACGCGCAGGCTAAGCTGCGGATTCCTCAGAGATTTCGCAAGAAGTTTGGATATCTCGGCCCTGAGTTGCCGTTCGGTCTGGCACTTGGCCATTATCGGCTTCTCGAAAAAGGGCACCTCGA
>JAJNPX010000294.1 GCA_021155145.1 Acidisarcina sp.
GAATGCTGAGTACTCGTTCTTTTACAGCAGCTATTTCAACGACCTCAGACTGGACCCGAAACTGCCGATAGACCTCTGCAGCCTGATATCGGGGCCGGGAGCCGAATTGGATTAGGAGGTACGGAATGTCCGAGAAATACAATCTGATCAGATACGAAGCCGCCCAGATCGCACTTCGTGAGGAAGCGAAAGGGGTTTATGAGGTGGGCTCGAATAACCGCGGCCCGGAGATCGACATATACAAGGCGCGGGCCCACTCGCCCAAATCGGCAAATCACCAATGGTGCGGTTTTTTTGTTTATTACTGTTTGAGCGAGGCCGCGAACCGTTACGGGGCAGCCTTGCCTTTCATACCGGAGAAGTTGTGGAGCGGCTATAAATTGACCAAATGGGCAAATGCGTATCCCGAGACCATTGTCAGGTCGAGCCCCTGTTATCCGGGCGACATTTACGTAATGAACAACGGCCACATCGGCATAGTGATCAGCCAGGGCGCCGGAACGATGGTCAATACGGTCGACGGGAACCAATCGGTACTCGGGGGCGGGAGAAGCCTGAAACGACGAGAACGCAATATCGTGGATATGCGAGTAATCATCAGAATATAATTGATCTATTGCTTATCTCTACGCGAGCGGAACGGGGGCGATCGGCCTGCGTTCCGCTTTTTTTGTTTTTCAGGATGATAGGTTTTACAGCCGCCAACCGCATTCTCTTTCGAACCGGGGGCGTTGGAGATGCTGGAAGCTCACAAAAAGCCGACCGAACACCGTCTTTAGTATAGGAGGAAAGCCAAATGGCACGAGATTATACAAAAGTAAGTCCGGTCGGACAGATAAATGACAAAGCCTGCTGGGCTGCAAGCCTGAAGTGGTGGTACAAGGCCGTCAAGGCCCTTTCGACATCTCAAACAAAACTCTGGAACCGGTACAAACACCTGCGCTCCACGGATGGTGGAATGCCCGATTCCCCGATGCAGCACATCATCAACGCGAACGAGATGATCGTGATACCCTTTTCGAACGCCGAGACGTTCACGCCGGAGGAACTCCAGCAATTGCTTTGGTTCGGGCCCGTTTACACGGCCTATACCGAATCGGGAACCCACAAGAAACACGTCAACGTCATTTACGGGCTAACAAGTACCGATCCGTGGGCAGAAGTGCTCGTGATGGAACCCCAGGCGAAAAAGGGAAGCGGAAGCGGCTGGATCGGCAAGCACCAGCGAAAGAGCATCTCAGACTTCAATATGATCGGATCGGTTTATGCGGGTGTCGATAGGGCAGCATTTACCGAAGTGGCGCTGGCCGAATGATCGGGTTGACTCAGATCGGGCTCGACATATTCGGCCCGGGCCCGGTCTGAGAACAAAAGCTCCTTTGAATAGAACCTCAGCGGATAATCCTTGTCGAAGGCGTCGATTATCCGGTTCGCCCGTTCGTACAGGGGAAGTTCGGCCGTCATCAGCGTGAACGCATACGCCGTTCGCATCCAAAAAACGGTAAGCGTTTCGTGATACGGCATCTCTTTGCCCAGATCGACGCCGAATGCACCGAGCAGGTTGAAAATGCCGCTTCGCATCCTATTGGTCGCCTCGTCCAATGGGCGATCTGTCAGATAGCACAGAGCGACGACGAGATGCTCGGCGTGGCGCCAATCGTCACGCGAGATCGTGCCGGTTTCGAAAAGTCTTAGGAGTTCAAAGACGTCTTCCTCGTTCTTATATTTACGTAACATTGCGATCCTCCATTTTTGCACAGGCTCGACCGTGAGGGAGGGCGATAAATTCAAGGTGAGATACATTCAAGATGAAAGTACCGCCCTTGCCTACGCGCGGACTTGTGCAACAAGCCAAACAAAAAAGACAGAACGAAACCGGCCGCTCTGGCCCACATCATTCTGTCTTGAATTCGATCTATGATTATATCACATACTCTGCCGCTTGCAATAAATTCGGAGGTCGCGTGGGGCGGTAGAGGCCGACCGGGTTAGTCCCGCTGTTTCGGTCGGCGAGGCTGCCGATCATTAAGCGCGATCCGCTCCAGATCCGGTCTTTTCGGTCCGCGTTATTGGATGTAGGCGTTTCATTTCAAGCTTGCGATCACGATCTGCGAAGCCGAAGAGCTTTCAAACCCGGAGCGGTCGAAATCGCCGAACTTTTGCTCCATAGTGAAACCATGCAGTTCAAAGAGGGATTCGAACTCCTGCGGAAAGAATTGGCGCATCATAAACGATAATGTTTTTTCCCGATCGCTCGGACGGTGCCAGAAATGCCAATGGAATTCGCTTAACTGCAAGGCGGCGTCGTAGTTAACGTCTTCAGTCAGAACATAGTCGCCGAAGGCTCCCACCACGAATCGCTTGCCCATCTCCCGAACGAGCAGCGGGACGTACGGATTGTATATCTCGACAATTAACCTGCCGCCAGCCTCGAGGTGGATCTTGACGCACTCAAGGCATTCCGAAACGTCGGTACCCGTATAGAGGTGCTGGAACGAATTTCCCGCTATATATATAAGCCCGAATTTTCGCCCGACCCTGAAGGACCGCATATCGCCCTTCCTGACATTGATCGCGACATTCTGCTCGGCGGCCTTTCGCCGGCAAGCGCTAAGCATTCGGTCCGAGATGTCGAGGCCAAAAACATCAACCCCCGCCTTTGTCAGCGGGATAAGTATATTGCCCGTACCGCACGCCAACTCGAGTAGCGACGGGCCGAATTCGGCCGCCGCATCGATAAAGAATTGAAGAATTTCACCGGATGCAAAGGGTCCGTGAACCAGATCGTAAAGTAAGGTATCGTCGTAGAGATCCAGCAGGGACGTCGAATGGCCGGCGGCGATTCGGGACGGTCCGGCCATCTAAGCGGCAAGTGCCTCGACAGTTTCGGCTTCGTGCGAATTGTCCATGAACAGGTACTTTCTCCACTCCGGACGCGACTCGGCGTAATGGCAAAGCAACACATGATCGAGTCCGAGGCGGAGCAGCTTTTGCGAAGTAAGCAGGGGCATACGGGCCTGTTCCGGCGTGCGATTGCCTTTTCGCTGATTGCATTTTACGCAAGCAGTGACAAGATTCGCAGGGGTGCTTTCGCCGCCCTGAGCCCGCGGTAAAATATGGTCAAGCGTCAGGTCCTTTGCATGCTTATGCTCGCCGCAATACTGGCATCGGTAGCGGTCGCGAATGTAAACGCGGGCACGCTTCATCGTCGTTTCGCGGCGATTCCGGCGCACGTTGATATAGTGACGCAGGCGGATAACGGACGGGACCTTGAACACCGTAGAAGGGGAGCGGAGCACATTCTCGCCGTCGTGTTCTTCGATGAAAACCGCGCCGCGAAACCACAGGCACACTGCCCGCGCAACGCCGACGGTGCCCAGCGGCTCGTACGAAAAGTTTAAAAGTAAAACTCGCCCAGTAAGCAAACCCAAACGCTCCTCCTTATATGCTATGACTAATGTAATATTAAATGCATTTTTATGGCAAGCACAATATCTTGTGTGTAACGAAAAATTTAGACACTATATTCTTGTCAAGGCCTTATCAGATCGTGAGATCTGGAGCAGTCGGCGGAGCTGACAAGGATGGTTTTTGCGGCCATCTCGGGTGATGAAACATCATGGTTCAAGGTGTCAGGACCTCTGGCCGTCTCCTGAATTCGATGACGCGGCTCGGGGCGAGGCTCGGCTGCGTCGGCAGCTTTGCCTCCAGATCTACCAGCCGAACTGGGGCTGAATAAGCCGGTTGGCTATGCCGCAATTAGAACAATCGATCGGCTTTGAAGGATCTTCGGGAACCTGATTTGGCGACCCGCAGGACATACAAAAGAACTGCGCGCGGACGTTCGTCGTCTTTCGGCATTTCTCGCAAAATACCTTGTACGAGCCTTCGGGTGCGAAGAGCTGGCCAGCGCAGTGTCCGCAAGCGACCGCCTTCCCGGCCGGCGGTTCGATCTCGACATATTCATTGGCAAACCCCATTTCCCTCAAGAGACGTGCGGCGTCAGCCTGCCTAAGGTAGGGAAGCCAGGCCTGAACGAACATCGACGTCTTTAACTTGAAATGCACCGGCTCCGGCAATAGCTGATGCATAATGTTGAATTTTGGATCGCGATAAAAAGCCGACATACCCTCGCGCGTGATCGAGGCAAAAAAGTCGGCCAGGCGAAAGAAGGCGTTCGAATCGGCGATCCGCCGGCCATCCTCGACGGTGAATTGAACCTGAGCCTGCAGGTGCTGCTGCTTCAGGCCGTATTGCTGCCACTTTGGATCGAAAGCGCTCTCTGTGCTCGAAACCGAACAGATCTCGATGTAGATCGCGTATTTCTTATCGTTATCTATCGAGGGCGGCAGATAGGTTGGGAAACTCCGGTAATAAAAGTCCCAGTATTCCTTTTGTATCGCATAGTATCCGCGCTGGTCCCCAGCGGCCAACGCCATCTGTGCCCGGGACATAAGGGCCATCTTTTGAAACTGATAATTCAGAGTGACAGGGGCCGATTCGTTCCATTTTTCCATCCCGACGGCAAAATCGATGTCGGTGAAAGATCCGCAAAAGTCGCAGACTATGTAAGGGGTCGAGTAGGGATTGATCTTCGGCCCGCCGCACTGGATGCACCTGAATTTCTTCACCTTCACATCGATGATTATACTGAATGAGATGCGTCCGGGGCCTCAAAATAAGGCTATGATGGACGGAGATATGGCGATCTCGGTCGAGACATTGATCCCGGCGCCCGACATTCGAGAAAGGTTCGAGCGAAACGTCAAAGCACCTCCGGATGTTGTGATGAAGGTCGCCTACGACTTTGACATGCAATCCATCTGGCTGATCCGGGTAATAATCAATGCGCGAAAGTTCATTCTGGGCGGTACACACGAAGAACGTCGGGCCATGGGCCTGGTCGAGGAAACGCGGAAGATCGGGTGGGGAACCTTGGTAGAAGAGCCCGGAAGGCTTCTGATCTGCGGTGCCGTGTGCCAGCCGTGGCATGGCGACGTAAAATTCACGCCTGTGCCGCTGGAAGATATCGGCGCGTATAATGAGCCGGATCAGGTAAAGATCGTCTGGTCGCTTGAAGCCGAAGAGATATCTCCGAATGTGACAAGATTTTCACACGAGGTCCGAGCAGTCTCGACCGACGCGGCGGCGAAACGCAAATTCATGCGCTATTGGCGCTGGGCACGCTTTGGGATCATCGCTATACGCCTATTATTGCTGCCTGCTATCGAGCGAGAAGCCGAACGCAAATGGTCCGCGAATACGTGATTCGCCAGATCGGCGCACGCACGCAAAGCCGGATCAGAAGTGCCGATAGCCGCCAGGCGGCAGCACCTCGCGTTTTCCCTCGCGAACGAGTTCGATCAGGCCGGTCTCGGAGGTTATCTCGCCTATCCGAAACAGCCCGTCGATCGCCGTTTCGGAAAATAGACTCGCATCCGCGGTAAAAAGCAATTCAAAATCCTCTCCCCCGTTGAGGACCAGATCAAGCATAGCGTCCACAGAGCCTGCGACATCCAGGACGGCGGCCTCGAACGGCAGATCGTCGGCGTTGATCACGGCACCGACGCTGCTCGCCCGGCATATCTGTGCGAGGTCGGATGAAAGGCCGTCGCTGAGGTCCAACATCGAGGTAACGTGGCCCGTCGCTGCGAGTGCGCGTCCGGCTTCGAGCCTGGGCCGGGGCTTTAACTGCCGCTCGATCAGGTTGGTCTCGGGGCCAGGGGCATCGGGCCGCAGCCGTTTACCCTCATTCAAAAGACGGAGGCCGGCAGCCGCGGCTCCAAGCGGGCCGGTCACGTAGATCGCATCGCCGACGTTGGCACCCGTGCGTAAGATCGAACGGCCGCGGGCCGACGATCCCCCGGCAATGGAATCGATCACGAGTTTGTTCGGTGTACGAGAGATATCACCGCCGGCCAGCACCACATCAAAAGACCCGGCGAGTTCGTGCCAACCTTCATAGAATCGATCGAGAAATTTCGAGCTCCAGAGAGGTTCGGGGATGCCGACGGAGACGAGTGCGAATTCTGCCGTTCCGCCCAT
>JAJNPX010000301.1 GCA_021155145.1 Acidisarcina sp.
GAGATCACGCTCGGCGGCAAACTAATTTTTCTGATGAGCGATAGACCGATGAAGTGATGGTGAAGGATCAAGGATATGCCAGATGAGAAACACCACGGATCGACCGGCTCACCCATCTCGAGACGTTCGTTCGTCGCGGCCGGCGGCATGGGCCTGGTTCTATCGCAGGAACTTATCGCTCAGGCAAGTGACGTTAAGCAAGATGAGAATTGTCCGTTCTGCCGCATCTCCGTGGGCAAGCTGTCGGCATTCAAGGTTTGGGAGGACAAACATTTCCTCGCCTTTCTCGACCACAAACCGATCACGCCGGGACACACCCTGCTAATTCCCAAAGAGCATTATCCGTACCTCTTCGATATGCCTGAAAGGCGTTACGGCGAGATGATGACGCGCCTCCGCAGGCTCGCCGCTCCCGTCAGGACGGCAATGTCATCAAAGCGAGTCGGAGTGATCGTCGAAGGGTTTGGCGTGGACCATTGCCACGTTCATATCGTACCTATCAACGGAGGCGACGAACTAACACGCAGAGGCGTGGCCGGTGTGACCGACGATGAGTTTGCATTGGTCGCGAAAAAGATCCGTGCCGCGATCGGTGCTCTCCGTGCTGATCGATAGCTCTCCGGTACTCAATTCGAAACAAAGGCTCGCATAAGTGAGAATATGACGATCGCGAGAAGCACAACGATCGCCCCGGCCACCTGGCCGCGAGACAGTCTCATTTCACCTCTAAAAGCAGCGCAGGATTTATCTTGAACTGAAGCATATTTGCGGTTTCGCGGCCGCCGTCGCCGCCTTTTCGCTGCATCGAGACGCGGCCGATCTTGAGATTTCCGGACCTGGTGATGACGACCGGGCCATCGGAAAAGAACCGGATCGCCTCAGCGGCGCTGACGAGCCGCCAACGCGGCCGACCGGCTGACTTTACCGCAACGAGAAACCAGTCCGCATCCAGGTCGCCTTCGCCTTTGATCAGGTCGCTCACGATGGCTTGCTTTCGATCTGAAAAGAATTCGACGATGCGTTGCTGCATCTCTGACGAAAACTCGTTCAGGAACATCCGGTGAGGATCGCGCGACCGCTCCGAGGGTGGATCCTCGCCCGTGAATTTTCGAAGTGCGACGGCAACGTCGTCCGGCATACGCCATCTCCCGGCATACTGGCCGAGCCAACGCTTATCTATCTGATTGAAACCCGTCGCATTGCTTACGAGCTTGATCGAGATACCGTGAAGCGAGGACCCCTTGCGCGTCGTGACGGCCACCATAATGTCAGCCTTTTCGCCGTGAGGTTTCGAGACGGCAAGGCCGGTCACGGTGTCGCGGTCATAGCCCATTACCGCGAGCCACTCCCGCGCCTCCGCATCGCTCCGCCAATCGCGAAACTTTGCGGCTATCTCGTCTTCGTTCCTAAAACCCGCCTTCGCCGTCCTGGAACCCAGTTCGCGGGCTGCGGCGGTTCCCTGTCCCCATGCTTCGGCGGCCTCTCCGCCCGTGAGAATGAAGAGGGCCACGACCACGATTCTTAACAGCAGAAACTTCATAAATTGAGCTGTCGCGATTGCCCGGCGTTGATAATAGATGCAATACGCCATATTATCAACGGCAAAGTCAGCAGGAAAACCAGCGAGGATCAGAAAACGATATGAGTGATAAGACTATGGACGACCTGGCCGAATTGGAAGCGGAATTCGCCCGCGAACAAAAGGGACAGGGCTCGCTCTCGCCCTATATTTCAGGGTCGCCGTCGGCCAGGTACGTGGGCTTTGACATACATCCCGAAGACATCGAAGCCCTGTTTTTCGAGGGTATAGGCGTACCCCGGTGGGCAAGTATCGAAGCCGCCGACCTCGACGAACAGAATGCCATCTATATGGAACGATATAACGAAGTGATGGCACAGTTCCCACAGATCGGGCGTGCCAACGACACTTTCGAGGGTTCGGCATTTTTAGCCGAAGACATCGGCCCGATGCTTGCCGAATGCGATAAGATAATCGCGTCGGCGACGAGCCCGAAGGCTGTCCGGGCGGCGAAAAAATTTGTCATTGCCGGAAACAAGGCGGCCGCGGAAAAGGCCGGCCTCGAGCTTCGCCCGCGCGTCTAAGCCGACTCGAGACTGTCCCTCGAGAGTACGTCGGCCTCGACGATGACGCCGGAAAAGTGATCGAAAACGCAGATGCGGTCACGGCCGTTTCGCTTTGCCTGGTATAGGGCTTTGTCGGCCGCTCTGATAAGCTCGGCCTCGCTGCCCTCGAACCCGGCGATGACCGTGGCGACGCCGGCACTTACCGTCAAATGCGAACCGGTTTCCGAAGAGGCGTGCGGGATCTCCATCCGTTTTAGATTTGCGACCGCTTCTTCGGCGATCATCACCGCGCCTGCCGAGTCGGTCCCGCCGAGAATGATGGCAAATTCCTCGCCCCCGAAGCGGGCCACAAGGTCCGTCGGCCGTTTGATCGTCTCGGCGAACGCCTCGGCAACACGCTGGAGGCAATCATCGCCGGCCTGATGGCCATACGTGTCGTTGAACGCCTTGAAATGATCTATATCCAATAAGATCAGCGATATTTCGGTCTTGAACCGGACGGCACGGTGCCATTCGTCCGAAAGGAAGCCTTCGAACCGCCGGCGATTGCCGATCTTGGTAAGGCCGTCGGAGTTGGCGAGCCGTTCAAGATTCTCGTTGGCTATCGCGAGTTCGGCCGTCCGGGCCTCGACGAGGCGAGTCAGTTTTTGTTCTCGCCGCTTCAGGTGATAGACGCTCGCCCGCCAGACACCGAACAGGAAAAGGCAGGTCAAGGCGACGGCTGCAATGTAGAACGCGGTCGTCTGATAAAAGTACGGCTTTAACTCTAAACTCAACGCAGCAGGGCCCTCCGACCAGACGCCGTCGCTGTTGGCCGCGCGTACCATGAATCTATAGCTGCCGGGCGGCAGATAGGAGTAATTGGCGGCCCTTCGGTTCCCGGCGTCGATCCAGCCGGAATCGTGGCCCTCCAGCATATACTGGAACTTGACCTGATCCGATCGCAGCAGGCTGATGCCGGTGTATTGGATCTCAAGGTCTTTGCGGCCAGGCTCTATCGCCACACCGTTTCGAAAATCCACCGATTCACGCTCGACCAATACATTCTCGATCACGACCTTTGGCGGCAGCGGGTTCTCATCGTCGACCCTCGGATCGAGCACCGCGACACCATCCTGTGTCGGGAACCAGAAACGCCCGTCCTTGTCGCGGATGCTTGCTGGCTGACGGCCGCCGTTGCATTCGTTCGACAACATGCCGTCCCCTTTGCCGTAACCTACGCTGTTGATCTTTGCGATCCGGCCGTCAGCGAGGTCGTTGAGTTCCTGTCGCCTGACGCGATAAATGCCGCGGTTGGAGCTTATCCAAAAGTTGCCCTTCGCGTCCTCCTCGATCGCAAAGACCCCGCTGTTGTAGAGGCCGTTCTCCTCGCGATAATTAAAGAATTTTCCGTCCTTGAGACGGCTCATTCCCTCGTCGTATGTGCCGATCCAAAGCGTTCCTTCGGGATCCTCGTAAACGGTACGAATATAGTTCCCGACCAGGCCTTCCCGCTTGGTAAAATTTACAAAACGTCCGTTCTCGAATTTGCTAAGTCCGCCGTAACCGCCGAACCACATCGTTCCCTTTGCATCCTGCATTACAAAGGTCATGAACTCGTTCGGCAGGCCGTCCCTTGTCGAGTATTCGCGGGCAAGCTTATAGTCGGTGAATTTGAGCAATCCTTTATTCGTGGCTGCCCATACGTTCCCTTCGCGGTCGCCTTTGATCGCATGCACGTGCGAACCGCGCAGGAGCAATTCGGCAGATCCATCCTTTACGAGATAGATGCCGCCGTTGAGGCCGACCCACATCTTGCCGTTCGCATCTTCGTAAAGCGACTGAACGCTCATCCGCCCGTTCTTCCAGGCCTGTTCCGGCGGGGTGCCTGCGGGTGACGTCAATTCGACCGGTTTGAAGACGCCGTCGCGATAGATATTGAGGCCCTTTGTCGAGCCGATCCAGATATTATCTTTGCTGTCGCGATAAAGGGGATAGACCTCGGAGTGATCGATCCCATCGGCAGTCGAGAAAGCACGTATCACCTGTTTTCGACGCCGGCTAAGGCCGCGTGCCGTAGCGAGCCAGGTCGTGCCCTCGCGGTCGTGAAATATATCCTGTATCGACGGGCTGAGCAGCCCCGCGTTCTCGCCCCAGATATGTATCTTGCCGTCAATGTATTGAACAAGGCCGATGCTGGCAGTGGATGCACCGCCGCTCGAGAACCAGACGCTGCCGTCTGATTCCTCCCAAAACGAATGGTATAGAGAATTGACCGGCAGCCCTTCCTTTTCGCCGAACGTGGCGAGTTTGCCATCGCTGATGTGGTGGACCCGGTTGCCTCCGATCCAAAGGCCGCCGCGGCTGTCCTCATAGGTGCTCCGG
This sequence comes from Acidisarcina sp., assembly GCA_021155145.1. Classification (GTDB taxonomy): domain Bacteria; phylum Acidobacteriota; class Blastocatellia; order Pyrinomonadales; family Pyrinomonadaceae; genus OLB17. The sequence goes on from JAJNPX010000301.1 coordinate 4,450, forward strand.
CGAAAATTCACCATCGAGAGGTCAACTGGCGTAAAGCTGTGCCACCCTTCGAACTCTTCGCCGACGCCGCTTGCCGTGATCGTCCACTTGCGGCCCGAGCGGCTCGTAAAAGTGTAGTCCTGTGTGGCTCCGATCTCTTTTTCGATGAATTCGAACCGGCCGTTCACGAGGCGATACCAACTCCTGCCCCGGCGATCATCATCCTCTGACAAGAATCTGATCTCGCCGTTCTCCGCCCTTTCGATCCTGCCGATGTAATGGCCGGGCACGATATCCGAGGTCAGCGAACTGAACGCCCCGTCGCGATAGATGGTCAGGATGCCGTCCTCCATCGTCGTCGCATAAATGGTGCCATCGAGGTCGGAGAAAATTCCCGTAAAGCGATTGTTGATGATCCCCTTGGTATTGCTCTTGTTGAAAGTGGTGAATCTCACACCGTCGAACCGCACGAGGCCGTCGAAAGTGGTGAACCAAAGATACCCGTCGGGCGTCTGTGTGATCTGCCGGACGCCGTTTTGAGGCAGGCCGTTGTCGGTCGTCCATGTGTCAAAACGGTAATTCCCGCTCGCCGCAAATAGCGACGAA
>JAJNPX010000241.1 GCA_021155145.1 Acidisarcina sp.
AACCTGCGGAAACAGATCGAGAACGTCAAGCTTCATGGCGTTACGCCGGTCGTCGCGATCAACGCGTTCGAGAGCGATCATCCGGAGGAGATCGAAGCCGTCAAGCGGATAGCGATCGAATCGGGAGCGCTCGGCGCGGCCGTTTCGACGCATTGGGCGGACGGCGGTAAAGGCGCTGTTGAATTAGCTGAAATGGTGATCGATGCTGCGGAACAGCCGAGCGATTTCAAATTCCTTTATGAACTGGATCAGCCGATCAAGGCGAAGATCGAGACAATTGCGAAGAAGATCTACGGGGCCGTTGATGTCTTTTACGAACCGTTTGCCGATCAGCAGATCGCGTCGTATGAGCAGAACGGCTTTGGCAGCTTGCCGATCTGCATGGCGAAAACGCACTTGAGTCTTAGCCATGACCCGAAGCTGAAAGGAGCACCAACCGGTTTTACGCTGCCGATCCGCGAGGTGCGAGCAAGCGTTGGTGCCGGATTTATATATCCGATCTGCGGCGACATGCGGACGATGCCCGCGCTGCCCGAACATCCGGCCGCCGAACGCGTGGATATCGACGAGAACGGTAATATCGTCGGGCTTTTCTAGCTAGGCTATCCAACTCGGGCATACTAAAATAGAACTATGTCCGAGTTGAACGAGCTTTATCAGGAAACCATCCTGGAACATAACAAAAACCCGCGTAATTTTCGGGATATCGAAGACGCGGACAAGTTTGCCGACGGGAAGAATCCGTTGTGCGGCGATGCTTTGCGCGTTTACGTGAAATTGGACGGCGACAAGGTAAGCGATGTCGCCTTTAAGGGTTCGGGCTGTGCGATCTCCAAGGCCTCGGCGTCGATGATGACGCAAACGGTTGTCGGTAAGACCAGGGAAGAGGCCGAGGAGCTTTTTGACGAATTTCACAAAATGGTGACCGGCGGCCTGGATGTTGAAACGGATGAGAACCATCTTGGCAAGCTGAAGATCTTTGCCGGAGTTCTCGAATTCCCGGCCCGTGTTAAATGCGCCTCGCTTAGCTGGCACACCTTGAATGCCGCACTCCGCGGCGAAGAGGAGGTTTCGACCGAGTGACGAAACCCGACATCGAGACGCGTGCCGATATCGACCGGCTGCTTGCAAGATTTTATGAACTCGCCATTCATGACGCCGAGATCGGCCACCATTTCGTCGAACTGGACCTCGAACATCACCTCCCGATCATTGGGGATTTCTGGGAAAAGGTCCTTTTCAACAATCCCGTCTATTTCAACAATCCGCTAGTGGTTCACCAGAAGCTGCATCTGATCTCACCATTATTGCCCCAACACTTCCTTCGCTGGGTAGAGATATTCTCCGGTGTGGTCGATGGGATGTTCGCAGGCGAGACGGCAGACCTCGCCCGATCAAGAGCTGCGATGATCGCCAATAGCCTCGATCAACGACTGAATTCCGGGTATGAGATAGCTCGCGGGTAAGGTCAAAATTGCCGGTATTGTATTGCCGCCGACACAAGTAATTGGATAACCTATTCGCCGGATGACATCAGAAACTGAGAGGCCATTGTCGCCGCTTCCGATAGCTCTATCCGTTCTCGGGGCGGTTCTGATGAGCGGCGTGCTCTGGTGGGAGGACCGCATCTGGTGGTGCAAGCAGGGCGATTGGGCGGTGTATATCAATGAGGCCTGGAACAGCAGCCATACGTCGCAGCACGTACTCGATCCCTACACGTTCACACATGTTCTTCATGGCGTCGCATTCTTTTGGCTCGCCGGGCTGATCTTTACCAGGCTCGCCAACGACTGGCGCTTTCTGATCGCGATCGTACTCGAGTCAGCATGGGAAATTTTCGAGAACAGCAACTATATTATTGAGAAGTACCGCCAGAACACCGCATCGCTGGACTATTTTGGCGATTCGATAGCCAACTCTATCGGCGATGTCGCCGCATGTGCGTTCGGATTTTGGGTGGCGGTGAAACTAGGTGCCTGGAGGTCGCTCGCTTTCTTTGTGGCCGTCGAACTGATCCTTATCTTCTGGATCCGAGACAGCCTGCTTATAAATATTCTAATGTTGATCTATCCGATCGAAGGGATAAAACATTGGCAGATGGCTATCGGATGACGGGCCCCGACTTGAATATCACCGTTCGCCTCTCGCTGCCTCGACCTGCGTTTCCAATTCCACAACAAGCCGTCGAGATCCCGGCTGGTCAAAGGTCTCGATCCAGCGAAGCGTCTCATCGAGAATGCGAAGTTGATGCTGTTTCCAGTTGGGCTGACCCGCGACGCAGCCGAGTTCACCGGAATAATAAGCAGTTCGTGGCGGGCGGACGCGATCTGTGATGGCGCGATCTACCGAGATCACGATCGAAGGTATGCCATAGTACTCAAGGCCGCGTGCCAAGATCCCAAGCGTCTGATGGCATAGCCGTGAAGCCGGGATCAGAAGGGCGGCCTGAACCTCGTAACGTTTCAGGCGTTCGGCAAGCCTCGGTGCCATCTCGCCGGCGACCATCGCGGCGTTCGGTATATAAGGGCTCAGGCTCCACCAACATTCGTTCACGCGGCCGAGTACGGCGTTGGCCTCATACTCGAGCAGGCGGTCGACCGGAATCTGCGAATTCCGGTCCTCCTGCACGGCCTTGGGATCATAGCCCTTGGATGCGTACCGCAGATCTGCCGCTTCGACCTCGAGCGGGATCTCTCTGATATCGTGGTCGCCGTCTTTCGATGCGAGGTCGAAGGGCTCGGTACCATCGATATAGGCACCGGCAGATGAGATGAGCGCCAGATTCATCATCGGAAGTGCTCGCCTGACCGGTGTGAAAGGCGAATGTGTGTTCTCCACGAATGGATACCCGACAAGGGATTCATCGCCGTTCCAACGCGAAAACCGGCTAACGAATTGCGGCTGCTTTTCTATGAGTTCCATAGCTGCTATATCTTAAACTCTTTCTCAAAATTATATGGCTGGCTTGCTGTCCCCGATGATAAGTTTTGACGCCGGTTGGCGATGACAAAGAACGCGATGAAGCCGGCGGCCATTGCGGCCATCAGAACCCAAACGGAATATTCGTGCAGCGTGTTGAACTGGACGCGAAGCGGATCGTCAACAGCGATCTCGTCGATCGGCCTGCCGCCCATCTGTGCCCGAACCGAAAGCAGCATGAATCCAATGACGAATTGTCCGACAGCGCAGGCGACGGCAATTATCGAGATCAGGACACGGTCGATCCATACCCAAAGCCTGCCGATATCTCGTGCGGTCAAGAGCGAAAGGACTACCAGGAGGATTGCAATGCCGAGGCCGCCCAGATTCAGAAAAGTCAGTGAGCGGCCGACAACTGCGCCCGCGAGTTCGCGCTGCGGCAGAACGGCGAACGCTGCCTGTGCGACCGCAATGAAAAAGACGGCAGCACCGAGCCAAATGCCTAGCAACAAAAGCCTTAAGTCAGTCACAAACTTCATCTGATAAACCGTTCGGGCGAACCATCATTATGTAGCTTTTCTTTCGAAAGGGCAAAAGAATCGGGCAGAATCATTGTTGCGGCGGTTTGTCCGAAACGATGGCGATGGATGATACTTCTATGTTGGGAAAGTTCGATTATGACCAATTCTGACGCACGGCTCAAAGAGATCGCCGAGCATACCTCAAAGGCCTCGCACGACGTAAGAACGCCTCTGACAAGTATCTCCGGTTTTGCGGAACTCCTGGTCGAGGATGCGAACCTCTCTGCCTCTTCGAGAGACTGTGCCGAGACGATATTGAACGAGACCCGTTCACTGATCGAACGGCTCGACCGCTACTTCCTTGAGATCGGCCGGCTGGCCGATGTTTCCTATCCGCGAGATGAGTAGCCGGCCCACACTAGAGACCGTGTACGAGACTCTGATGGCATGGTGCCGCGCCGACGAGTATCGCGGATACGATCCGTTTGACGGGTTGAATAGCCGTCTGTTTCAGCAGATGCCCGCGCGCCAGTTCAGGCTGGCCCGATTCGGCTGGATCCAGGTCATCAAGCGATGCCCGATAGATCTGCGGCAGGTGTTGCAGGTGCCCAAAACGATCAATCCAAAGGCGATCGCGCTATTCGCTCTCGCCGAACTTTCGGCGGACAGAGGCCGCGATCCGACGGATCTCGTTCGAATGCTCAAAAGCCTCTCGTTTTCAGTTGGCGAGGGCAAGGCCGCGTACGGGTACAATTTCGACTGGCAGTCGAGCGTGTTTTATGCCCCGCTAGGAACTCCGACGATCGTCCCCACGGCGTTTGCCGCCAGAGCGTTGACCGAGAATTTTGTTCGCAACGGGAGTGAGGAAAACCTCGATCTGGCTCGTCAGCTGTGCCGATTTGTCGTCGAGGACCTTAATCGCCCATTCGAGACAGAGTCGGAGGTTTGCTTCAGCTACACCCCGTTGGATAATTCGATGATCTACAATGCAAGCCTGCTTGCGGCGGAGACACTTGCTTCGGTGGGCAAAATAGATGGGAACGAGCACTATCTCGACCTTGCGACGAGGGCGGCACGATTCGTTATCGAACGGCAGGAACCGAACGGTGCGTGGCGGTATGGCCCATCCGCTCAGCACAAGTGGATCGATAGTTTTCACACGGCGTTCGTTTTGTCGTCATTGAACCGGATACTCAACGCTGTTCCGGAAATGGAGTCCGCCGAACGTGCGATAAAGAAAGGCATCGGATATTGGATCGACTCCTTCTTCCTCAGCGACGGAACGCCGAAGTATTTTGCCGAACGGACGTACCCGGTCGATATACATTCCGCGGGAACCGCGATCGCCACGCTCGCCGAGCTAAGGTCGTATGACGAACGTGCTCTGCCGCTTGCCGGCCGCGTGGCGGACTGGACCATTCAAAATATGCGCGATCCAGCGGGCTTCTTCTATTATCAGAAACGCCGGATGATGACGGTAAAGACCCCGTTCATGCGTTGGGGACAAGCGTGGATGGCCTACGGCCTGGCCAAGCTTATCGCTGCCGCCGGGTGAGCCCTATGCCCTACCCGCGGTGTTCGTTACACTGTGTCTGTCAACGGACAAGCGAGACGACTGTGAACTAAGCGAAAAAGATGTGCGGAATTGCCGGTTTAATTGCACCTGAACCCGAGAAATGCATCGCGGCGATGCTCGCGTCGATCGAACATCGCGGCCGTGATGACGAGGGCGTGTTCATGTCGGACGTTTTCGGCGAAGTGGAGTTGAAAGCGTGCCTTGGCCATCGCCGCCTGTCGATCATAGATACTTCGGCGGCAGGCCATCAACCCTTTCTAACCGATGACGGCCGCTATGCGATCACCTATAACGGCGAGCTATATAACTATCGTGACGTCCGTGAGAGCCTTGAAGCAAAGGGCGAGAGATTTCGAACCGCCACAGACACCGAGGTGCTTCTCAAGGCATACCGCACATGGGGCGCCGATTGCCTGCAGAGATTTAATGGGATGTTCGCATTCGCCATATGGGATGATAGCGAAAAGTCGCTGTTTGCCGCCCGTGACCGCGTGGGGTTGAAACCGTTTCACTACGCGTCGCTCAATAACGCATTCATTTTTGGGTCCGAGATCAAGGCGATCCTGGCCTCGGGGCTCGTCGAACCAAAACCCTCTCCTCAAGGCTTGGACCAATTTCTAACATTCCTGTGGCCCGTCCCTCCGAATACGATGTTTTCGGGTATCTACCAACTGCTGCCCGGGCACTTCCTCACCTGGAAGAAGGGCGTCGTAAACACTTCTGAATACTGGGATCTTGACTTTTCCGCGGAAGAGAGCGGCGGTGCGGAAGCAGAATGGGCTCGACGGGTCGCGGCTACGCTTGAACGGGTCACCCGAATGGAAATGGTCTCCGACGTCCCGCTCGGCGCTTTCCTTTCCGGCGGTATCGATTCGACCTCGATAGTCGCTTTTATGGGAAAGAATTCTCGCGAAAAGATCGCAACATTCACAACGGGCATCTCTGCCGAGGACCTTGATCTCGACATCATCCCCGACGACATCGAGTGGGCGCGTCGGGCGGCCGAGGTCCTGCCCGTCGACTACCATGAAACCATCCTCAAACCCGAGATCACTGAGCTTTTGCCCCATCTGATCCGACATCAGGAAGCTCCGGTCATCGATATGGCGATACCGTCTTACCTGATCTCAAAACAGGCGCGCGAAACGCATAGGGTGATGCTGTCCGGAATGGGCGGCGACGAGATCTTTGCCGGCTACCCTCGTCATATGGCGATGCAGATAGCGGGGGCGACCGATATCGTCCCTTCCGCCGTGCGAAAGCCGCTAATGAGAACGGTAGAGAACAGTCTCTACGGCGGCGTCAAGGGCCGCTTCACCGCCCCTCTAAGAAATGCGAAAAAATTTGCAAAGAGTGCGGGTCTGGATTTTGAAGATCGATATCTCGGGTTTGGGACCTACTTTACAAGGGAGATGAAGGATCGTCTATTATCAGAGCCTTCGGACGAAAGCGACCCGTATGAGTATCATCGTAAATGTTTCGAGCGATGCCGGGAGGCCAGCCCGCTTAACCGGCTGCTTTATGTAGATTTTAAGACGTTCATGCCGGCACTTAATTTGGACACGACCGACCGTACATCGATGGCGGCAAACCTGGAGGTGCGGGCCCCGTTCCTGAATAGGGAGCTTGTCGAATTGTCCGCACGGATACCCTCGAAGCTCAAGTTAAAAGGGCTCAAGCGAAAGTATATATTTAAGAAGGCGATGGAAAACATCTTGCCGAAAGACCTCATTTGGAGAAAGAAAGCCGGCTTTGGAGCCCCGATCCGCTCCTGGATACGCGGCGATCTGAAACCGATGATCGCCGAACACCTTTCCGAAAGGTCGGTCAAGGATAGAGGGCTGTTCAACTATGGCGAGATCAAACGGCTGATCGACGCCAACGATTCGGGTCGCGAGGATCTTTCCTTGCAGATCTTTCAGATCCTGGGACTTGAGATCTGGTACCGCGAGTTTATCGACAGCAAGAGGTCAGTCACGACCACGGGAAGGTAATAGAGATAAAGATGAGATCCAAAGAAGCCGAGTACAGGATGAAAGTGCCATTTGTTGACCTGAGAACGCAATACGATTCCTTCAGGCCTTCGGTCGACGAAGCGATCCAAAATGTCCTGAACGAAACAGCGTTCATCAGCGGAAAGTACGCCTCCGAGTTTGAGCGATCGTTTGCCGAGTACATTGGCGTGCGACACTGCATCGCGGTAGCGAATGGGACCGACGCAATTGAAATTGGCCTGCAAGCGATAGGGATCAAGCCCGGAGATGAGGTTCTGGTGCCGGCGAACACATGGATCTCGACGGCCGAGGCGGTAACCTCGGTGGGAGCCGTTCCGGTATTCGTCGATATCGACCCTGCCACCTACAATATCGACCCCGAAGCCATCTCATCCAAATTGACGCCGAAAACTGCCGCGATCATTCCTGTTCATCTTTACGGATTGCCGGCAGACATGGACGCCATCGTCGCGATCGCCCGGGAAAATGGCCTGAAGATACTCGAGGATTGCGCCCAGGCCCACGGAGCTAAATACAAGGGTAAGGTTGTAGGGAATTTTGGCGATGTCGCAACATTCAGCTTTTACCCAAGCAAGAATCTTGGTGCTTTTGGAGATGCAGGCGGCATCGTGACCAAAGACGAGGCGACCGCCGCCGCCGCAAGGCTGATAGCCAACCATGGACAGAGCGGCAAGAATGTACATACTATCGAGGGGCGGAATAGCCGCATGGACGGCATCCAGGCCGCCGTCCTATCTATAAAGCTTCCGTTATTGGACGGATGGATAGCCGCTCGCCGCCGAAACGCCGCCACTTATGGCCGATTGCTCCGAGATCTCCCCGTCGGGCTGCCCGCCGAGCCCGAGGGCAGCACGCATACCTATCACCTTTACGTCGTGCAGGTCGATGAACGGGACCGAGTGCAGGCCGAACTATCAAATGCGGGAATCGAGACCGGAATTCATTACCCCACTTCGCTTCCTTTTATGAAGGCCTATTCGAGATTTGGCCATCGGCCCGAGGACTTTCCCGTTTCGTTCGAGCAAATGGGAAGGATCATTTCGCTGCCGATGTACCCAGAGTTGACCGAGGAGATGATCGAATATGTCTGCCGCTCGATCGCAGTCGCCGTCGCCGTCGCGTAGCTGATCATCCAAATGGGGAAAGAACCAAAACCCGACAAGCCTTCGATCTGGATCGATCTGGATAACTCGCCGCACGTCCCTTTATTCGTCCCTTTGATCGAACATTATCGGCAAAGCGGCGTCGAGGTTATCCTAACAGCGCGTGACCACGCTCAAACTGTCGGCCTGCTCGAACTGGCAAAACTTTCTGGTACCTATACCAAGATCGGGCGACATGCCGGTGCTGGAGCGGCGAGGAAGATCTTTGGGTTATTCGAAAGGACATTTCAGCTCGTCAGATTCATTCGCGGGTGTGCTCGGCCGTCTGTCGCGTTAAGTCACGGATCGAGGGCGATGGTCCTCGCCGCAAAACTCCTGGGAATTCCGGTCGTTACGATGTACGACTATGAATTTACCGAAACGCGCATATTCAATCGATTTTCCGACCGGGTATTGGTGCCGGATGCGATCGAAGATCGGGTACTGGATACGATAGGACTTTCAGCGGCAAAGACATACAAATATCGCGGGCTGAAAGAGGAGTTGTATATTCGCGGTTTTGAACCCAAGAATGGATTTGCCGACGAATTGGCGGAAAAGATCGAGCAGGCCATCCCGTTGGAAAAGGTGATCGTCGTTGTCCGCCCGCCGGCAACCTCGGCTAACTATCACGTGGCCGAAAGCGATCTGATATTTGAATCGCTGCTCGAACTACTTTCAGCCAGGGACGATGTATTTGCGATCGTTTCGCCCCGCACGAAACAGCAGCAAGATGCCATTGAGGCAAAGATCGGCGCGGACAATACCGTGATACTCGCTTCGCCGGTAAACGGCCTCGATCTGCTGAATTTTGCAGATATGGTCGTCTCCGGCGGCGGAACCATGAACCGCGAGGCAGCCCTGCTGGGTGTGCCGGTGTTCAGCATCTTTCAGGGCGAACAGGGCTCGCTCGACCGACGCATGGAGGCGAGCGGCGACATCACATTCATACGTTCACCCGAAGACCTGAAAAAGGTCGCATTTCTCAAGCGCGACCGCACGGTCGGCGGAAATGGCCCGGGCAACATCGATGACCGGGTTGAAGTGTTTGTAAGGAAGCATATAGACTCGTACTTGTTTACAGGGAAGACCGATACTTAAGATGTTTCACAAATACCCGACGTATAAGTTCATCTTAGCCGGCTGTGACCTTATTATTCTGATTTCCGCTTGGGTCGCGGCGATCCTCATCCGGTTCTCTGACCGTCCAGTCCCGGATCTCTTGTCTCATCCTTACGCCGGGCTGCAAGCCGTCTTTATCCTTGTCTATTCACTGGTATGGATAGTTGTTTTCCAGCACTTTCATCTCTATAAGCTCAACCTGTTCCTTTCTGTCGCGGATCAGATAACGGCCTTGGTCAAATCGCTTATCTATGGGATCGTCGGGCTCGTAGTGCTTTCGTTCTTTATCAAGGGGATGGATTGGATCGATTCCCGGGCCGCACTCGCCCTTTTTGTCGTGATCGCGGTCGTTTCGATCGGCCTGTTTCGAACGCTGGTCTTCCGGAGGCTCTTCATTTGGGCATCTCAAAAAAAAATTCTTCTCAACAAGGTGCTGATCGTCGGCAGCGATCAACACGCACAGATGGTAGCGGCCCAGATCGCGTTCGATGACAGCCACGGCCTCGAGGTCGCCGGCTTTATCGACGATGACCGAAACAAGGGTGAGCGGATCTTCGAAGACCTGCACGTCGTGGGCTCCGTCGAAGATATCGACCGACTTGTCGAAGAGGATGGGATCGAAGAGATCATCATCGCTAAAAGCGACGTCACGCACGATGGGTTGCTTTCGCTCATTGACCGCGTAAAAGCGAGCAGAGCGAGTGTACGGCTGGTCTCGGAGCTGTACAACATAGTCGGTGAGAAGGTCTTGCTCGAAGAGTACATCGGTGTGCCGATCGTTCGGATGCCCCAGAATTACGAGAGTGTCCTGTTCTCTGTCTATAAGCGGGTGCTCGACGTCGTGTTGTCTGTTCTGGCACTCGTTATCCTCTCGATCCCGCTTCTTGTGATCGCACTGCTTATCAAATTCTCGTCAAACGGGCCTATCCTCTACAAGCACACGCGGATCGGGAAAGGCGGCCGTCCGTTCGACTTTTATAAATTCCGCACAATGTATGTGGGAAACGACGATACGGCCCATCGCGAGTTCGTCGACAGACTTATCCAGGAATCGCCCGAGAC
>JAJNPX010000321.1 GCA_021155145.1 Acidisarcina sp.
CGATCGACGCGATCGACCGATTGATCGGGGTCCAATCTGAGATGCCGATCGCGCAGGCCGTAGGCGTCCATTATGAGGGCGTGTTTGCTAACGAAAAGATGTGCGGGGCTTTGCGGCCGGAATATTTTCGATCATTTCACAACGGATCGCCTGCGGAGGAAAAAAGCGGGACCGCGCTAAGCACGAAGGAACACGAAAACACACGGATCGGGATCTCGCTGCCGCGATTGAAGAATGGCGTTCATATGACGACGTTCGCCCCTGAGATCGAGGGCGGCATCGATCTGGCTGGTGAACTTGCCCGGCAAAAATGGATCGCCTCGATCGGCCATACGCGTGCCGATGTTGCCGTGCTCGATGCCGCTTTTAAGCTCGGGGCCCGTCATGTGACCCATTTTTTCAACGCGATGACGGGAATTCACCATCGTGATATCGGCGTCGCCGGATGGGCGGCAAGCAACCCCGAGGTCACGTTCGACATTATCGCCGACGGCATCCACGTCCATCCGCGTATGCTGGAAATGGCGACACGCACCAAAGGCACTGACAAGTTCTTGCTGATCAGCGATTCGGTCGCGCCGACCGGGCTCGGCGACGGAGAGTTCGAGCTCTGGGGCGAGAAGGTGACGGTCGAAAACAAGCGGACTCGCAACGAACGCGGCAGCATTGCCGGCTCGGTCATTTCCATGTTCGACGCGTTCAGGGGAATGAGGTCGATCGGATTCACGGCTGCGGAAGTCGCCCGGATGGCCTCGACAAACCCTGCAAAGCTGCTGGGCCTCGAAAGTTCGCACGGTTCTATCCGGCCCGGAATGCGTGCCGACATCGTGCTCATCGCCCCTGACGGCAGCATCAGATCCGTTCTAATAGGCGGCAAGTTCGTCGCCTGATCGAAGCGGAGCACACGATAAAAAAGCCCGGAACCTTTTCGATCCCGGGCCTTTATTTTGCTTCTGGTCTGACTATTCAGAGTCTGTCGGGCCGGCGAAACCGCCGCGGTTTCCACGTGGTCCGCGCTTCATCCTGCCGTCGAACTCTTTTTCGAGCTCGATCGCCTTTGCCTTTTGATCGTCGGTCAAGAGCGCGAAGATCTGGGACTTCGTTCTCTCTCTTTCGACGATCAACTGTGCCGATAGCTGGCCCTGTTCGGCCGCGATCACCGTCACAGTGGCTTCATCGAATGCTCCGTTGGCGGTCGCTGCTTTCATCTTGTCGCGATTCGCCTTCATTGCTTCAAAAACGCCCTTGTTCTTCTCGAAACCGGCTTTGACGATCTCCTTTGCCTGGGCCTTCTGCTCGTCGGTCAGATCGAGCTTTTTGAAGATCATTCCCATTCCCCGGTGGCCGAAACCACCATGCTTGCCGCCGTGTCCCGATCTTTGAGCGATAATGACGATCGCTCCTACACTCAAGACCACAACCGCCAAAATTGCCACTATTACCTTTTTCATTTTATTGCTCCATTGTATCGAAAACCTTTGTCGTGATCGGCTTCGCGTCCGAGTCCACTAATGTTGAAACGCTTTCTCCGGGCATTCGAATGTAGAGGTTTCGTTAACTTCTGTAAATAAATGTAAACACGGTATTTTGAGCTCTTTTTTGACGTAGAATGGTAAGAACTCTATGAGTAAGGTTTTGATAATCGACGACGACGAGGAACTATGTGAGCTGGTCTCAGAGTATCTTGGCGTCGAGGGGTTTGAGACCGCGGTCGTGAATGACGGTGCCAGCGGGCTCGAAGCCGCACGGTCAGGGAAGTACGACCTCGCGATCCTCGACGTAATGCTGCCCAAAATGAATGGTTTCGAGGTGCTGAAGAATCTTCGGACGGATTCGTCGCTGCCCGTGCTTATGCTGACCGCCCGCGGCGACGATATGGAACGCATAGTCGGCCTCGAGACCGGTGCCGACGACTATCTCCCAAAACCTTTCAATCCGCGCGAGCTTGTGGCGCGTCTTAGGGCAATAATGCGGCGGGTTGCCGGCGATGGCGGCGACGCAGCAAGCGATAAGATCGTGGTCGACGACATCGAATTGTCGGAGGCTTCGCGATCGGCAAAGCTCAACGGCGAAGAGGTCGTTTTGACGTCGGTCGAGTTCGACCTTCTCAAACATCTGCTTCTGGAGGCCGGAAAGATCATCAAAAAAGAGGATCTCAGTATTCGCGTGCTTGACCGCGAACTTTCGCCGTATGACCGCAGCCTCGATATGCATATCTCAAATCTTCGGAAAAAGCTCGGCCACCGGGACGACGGCAGCGAGAGGATCAAGACGGTCCGATCGGTCGGATATATTTACACGCTAGTATGAATCTTTTTGTAAAGATCTTTCTTTGGTTCCTGGCCGCTCTGGCATTGATGGTGGGCGTCGTCGTCTTTCTCAACTGGACGGTGCAGACCGAGCCGGTCGTTAGCCGCTGGCGTGTGTCCGTCCGCAATCAGACGACGATCTATGCCGAGACCGCGGCGCAGATCTATGCGGTCGAGGGAGAAGCAGGACTCAGCAAGTTTCTGGATAGGATCAGGAAGCCGGAGAGCATCGGCGAGGTCGATCTGATCGGCGAGAATGGCCGCGCATGGATGTCCGAGGGCGTGAATGCGGAGAGCTATCGCGATCTCGTCAAGAAGGCCCTGGAGAGCGATGCGGTCGAGATCGAGAATAATCCGGAGATCGCAACAGCGGTTTCTGCACGAAAGTTGTCGCTGCCGAACGGTGAGAGATATGTTCTGATCGTCCGCTGGGAACGCCCCCGCTTTACGCCCTTTTTCGGAGAGACGCCGCTTCGTTATCTCAGATATGCCGGCCTATTGTTCGCCGCACTGGTCCTGTGCTGGCTTTTGGCCAAATACCTTTCGTCGCCGATCGATAAACTCAGGCGTGCGACCCGCAAGCTTGCGGACGGCGACCTTTCCACACGTGTAACACCGCAGATGGGCTGGCGGCGGGACGAACTGGCCTCGCTCGCTAAGGACTTTGATGTGATGGCCGAGCGGATCGAGACGCTCGTCACCTCTCAGCAGCGGCTTTCGCGCGACGTGTCGCACGAGCTGCGGTCGCCGCTCGCCCGCATGAATGTTGCCCTGGAGATCGCAAAGCAAAAGTCGAACGGAGAGGCTTCGCCGCTCATCCAGAGGATCGAGAACGAATCACATCGCCTGAACGAGATGATCTCTCGTCTTTTGACGCTTTCGAAACTCGAAACCGGAGCGAACGATTTTGACCGGCGAGAACTCAACCTCGCTACGCTGGTCGATCAGGTCGCATCGGATGCCGACTTTGAAGCGAACGCAAAAGGCAGGTCGGTCAAGGTGCTGAGATTGGACGAATGCAGGGTGTTCGGAAGCGAAAGCCTCATCCGAAGCGCGGTCGAGAATGTTTTACGGAATGCGGTCCGGTACACGAAGGAGTCGACCTCGATCGAGGTGTCGCTGGAACGCAAGGGTGAGAATGCGACGATTCGCGTCGCGGATCATGGAGAGGGCGTTCCGGAGCAAGAGTTGGAGAATCTATTCAAGCCCTTTTATCGCGTCGGCGAGGCTCGGGACCGCGGTTCGGGCGGCACCGGCCTTGGGCTCGCGATCGCCGAGCAGGCGATCCTCGCCCACAAGGGAACCATAACCGCCCGCAATGAGGGCGATGGCCTCGCCGTGGAGATCGTCCTGCCGTGCCATTCGCCGAACGGCAATCGACGGGATCCCTAAAGTTTTACCCGCGGCGCGCGGCAGCGAAGGACCTGATCGCAAGCACCACGAAGACAAGACACACCAGGGCCATAGCTGCCTGAGACAGCACTGCCGGAGATGCCGACAATTCGCTTAGCTTTGAGATCAGGCGTCCGGCCGTGGCGATAAAGCCGAGCAGGGCCACGACCACGGCGGCGTGCATAAGATGTTTACGAAGGCCTTCGCTCGCACGGGCGGCTAGTCCGAGAGCGGCTATTACAACGCCGAAAAACGCCGGGATCAGGGCCGTAATGCTGGCCCGGTCCGACGAAACCCCGATAACGTAACCGACCACGCCGATCGCGATCAGTATGATTCCGGTAACAATAGCTGCAGTTGGCATATCCTAACTCTAACAGACTTCGACTCCAGGCCAGAAACCGAGGCATATTACTATTGCCTTCTCGATCGGATCGATCTTGATCGACGACCATGCCGCAGAAAAAGGCCGGCCCCGGAGCCAGCCTTATTTTATACCGTGCAAGGAGGTCTAGTCTGCCTGAAACTCCAGATCATTCACATCTTCATTTACTACGACGAGTTCCGTATCCGGCGTAAACGTGTAGCGCTTCGCCGAGACCGACACGGCATATGATCCGCCGACCGGGAGCTTAGTGAAAGCAAAACGTCCGAATGAATTCGTGAGTGTCGTTGCCGTTCGGCCGTCGGGATAGGTCAGTTGAACGACAACGCCGGGAATGCCGACACCTTTCTGCTTCAGAACTCGACCCGAGATCGAAGCCGTCGAATTAGAAGGTGAGGCAAAACTTGCCGTCGCAAACCCGATATTTTCGTCGTTACCAAAGTTAAAGGCGCCCGAATACCCTTCATAGTGAAAGTACCAGCGGCTTGTCGCGGGATCGACCGTGAACGAGCACATATCGGAGATACCGGTAGGAAAGTCGGCAAGGGTCGTGATCGTGCCATTGCCAACGTCGTAGCGTTTTATGGAACCCTGTCCGAATCCGTTCAACCCAAAGAAATAAGGCGAGGCGGCGTAAGCCAACCGGATCGTATCATTTGCATACTCGGCAACGCCCCACGTAGCCCAGTTCTCACAGCCGCTCCGGTCCGTATCCAGGCCCGAGTCAGCATACAAGTTGATGAACCCAAGGCTCGTCACCGTTCCCGACGGCAGGTCGATATTATATCCCTGCATCGTGTTGCCATCGGTGACCACTATCCGATCCCAACCGGAGTATATACCGGCAGATGTGATGCCCGAGTTGATGTTGATCGGCATCGAAAGCAGGATATCGGCCCCGGTCGGAGCTCCGGTATCGGGGTCCAACGCTATAAGCCGCGAAACCTCACCGCCACCGGCCGCGATCGGCCCGAAAAGAGAACCAAGCGAATAGACCTGTCTCGTTCTTAGATTGCTTGCGAGTGCGTCGTATTGAGCACTTGGGGAGAGCAGCCCGGCGTTCGACAGGTTCGAAACATCGAACCTTCCGGTGGCTGAGTCGCCCGTATAGAAAAGATTGTTGTCGGAAAGAGCGATGCCGCCGCGATCGTCACCCGTGACCGAAACATGTTCGATGATGCTCGAGCTGTCGGCTGTCAGCGACGAGATCTGGAATGTTTGCTGAGCTACAGCCGCGGAGAGGAAAACAACAACGGTCGCAATCGCGGCGAGCGCACCTCGAAGGAAGCTGAGAGCGTGGAAATAGGTTGTGTCCATTGTGGTAAGTCTTCTGAAAAGTTCGTCGTGCGGCGAGTAGATTTCAAGGTGCGCCCGTAAATCTCCACTTCAAAAGCTATGCCAGAAGTCGAGAGGCGTGAAATTGTGATTGTTCTGAGTGTTTTTGTGGCTTTCGTAATTTATGTGGGGAAAAATGGGACGGCCCGAGGCCGTGGAATCCCTTAGGCCATTGGAGAAATGGTACAGGTTTAGACCTTCTCCGTACCGTCTCTCGATTCGCGGATCATATCGGCGATCGTGTCCTTAAGATGGTCGATGACCAGTTCATACCGCTTCTCGGGTGAGATCGATCCGTCGCCGGGCTTTAGCAGGTCGCCTGAGTAGATCGGGTCGCCGAACCGTATCTTCACCTTTGCCGGACGTATCTTTAATGAGCGTCTCGCCCAGACCTTATGCAGTCCGTCAAGAGCCACGGGTACTATCGGAAGATCAAGTTCGGTCGCCAATATCGCTGCACCCTTCTTGAATTCATGCAGGTTGCCGTCGAACGCTCGTTCGCCCTCGGGGTAAATGTTCAGGATCATTCCGTGGCGCAGCCCGATCGCCCCGGCCTTCATCGCACGAAGCAGTTGGGTATCCTGATCTATCGGCACCACGCGAAGAAGCTTTCCGACGGTCGCCATTATCCTTCCTTCAAAGAACATCTTCGCGCCGACATGAAACGTACGTCGGAAGATGGAGAAAGGATAGTTCGAGCAAACAACGAACGGATCGAGAAAGCTCTGATGGTTGGGTGCTATGATGAACGGCGGCTTTAGTGATGTAAGTTTCTCGCCACCTTGGACCTCAAGCCGCATAAAGAGCCTGCAGACCAAATTGAAGCAGCGATATACCAAATATGCGAACGCGACGAACCACGTCTTTTCATTCAGCACCGGTCGAACCTCGGCGAGGTCGTCGCCGGCGTCGTTGTTGAGGATCGTCGCCCAGTTCAACCCGCTCGCGAGCTCGGTGTCGCTGCGGGCCGCCTGCATTCCGGCCGGCGTTTTTGAAACGAGGTCGATGATGTTTCCTACGGTGAGCGCAGCCGCTACCTCCTCCGCCGTAAAATCGCTTTCGAAGGTATGTTCCAGGCTTGCGAAGACCTCGGCCCGGGCGAGCGAATCGAGCCCGAGGTCTATCTCGAGGTTCATATCCGGATGGATCGATTCGGCGTCGTGCTCTGTGTGGGCCCGGATGGCATTGATGACCGGCCGAGCCATATTCGAGCCAAGCAGCGCCATTTGCTCATCCGAGGCCGGCCACGTCTTTTTTTCGGGGGTGCCGTTGGCGGACATACCGCGTTCGAACTCCTTTCTCAGCTCGAAACGCTT
>JAJNPX010000339.1 GCA_021155145.1 Acidisarcina sp.
CTTTCTCGCAGGTGTGCTCAGTTCGCGGTCGCCGAAAGATCGGAATTTGAAGCGGTGGTCTAATGTTGTGTCGATCCTCGTGATCGTCCAGGTGATCTTTGGCGGGGCAACGCTGCTTTCGCTCGGGCCGATCGTAATGCAGCTTGGTCATCTGATCTTGGCGGATGCGGTGTGGGCGTCATTCGTTCTGCTCATCGCCTCGTTTCTATATACAAATGGTCCGCGTATCGCCAAGCGACGGAGCGAGGTCGGCATTCCGGACTAGCGGCTTCCTTTTGATAGCAACGCTCTTCACCCGTCACGGCAAAGGTCGTCTAGAGCGCTCTGAAGCTCACAGAGCTTTTCATCGAGTGTCTTTGCATCGGCATCGCGGGGGACGTAGATCGGCTTTGTAAAGATCGAACGCGCCCGCGTGAATGGCCGCGGTATCTGCAGCCTGTCCCAGCTCTTCAATCGCCAATAGTGCTCGCACACCACGATAAAAGGCAGGATCGGATTCCCGGTCTTTTTTGCGAGCAGCACCGGACCGCTCTTTGCGCGGTACCGCGGACCGCGAGGCCCGTCGACCGTGAATGCGGCGGGCAGGCCCGCGCGCATCGCTCTGATCATCTCGATCAGCCCGCGAACTCCGCCCCGGCTCGACGAGCCCCGGACCGTCCCCATACCGAATCGCGTCAGAAACCGCGCGATGTATTCTCCGTCGAAGCTTTGCGACGTCAGGACCACGATCCCGCGGCCGCGCAGAAAGTAAGTTGCGGCAAAGATCCGGTCGTGCCAGAGTGCATATATGGGCACGTGGCCCGCACGTTCGATCGCGGTCTGGTTCTCGGCTCCGGAGACTTCGAACCGCAACGTAGCACCGATCGCGCGGATCAGCGCGAAGAATGCGACATCGGCGATCCGGATAAGGATCCGTTTCTTCAGGGGATATGCGCTTAGATCGGCACGGCCATACACCGCCGGGAATCGTTCGCGCATTGATGGTAAAAGAGAAGCCAGATGGGTTATTATGGTGCAACTACGCAGTTGAATCCAGCGTACATAACCGTAGCGCAGTAATTGCGCAATATGCAGCGACAGATCCTGATCATAGACGACCATGACGACATGGCCACCTCGTTAGAGGAGGTCTTTACGGCCATTGGGCATGAGGTCCGGGTGGTCGAGAACAGAAGGGATGCTCTTGCTATCGACGATATCGAGGCCTACGATCTCGTCGTGACGGACCTTGACGTCGAACCTTCCGCTGGGTTTTCCCCGAATGGACATACACCGGTCTGCCTTCCCGAGACGATCATCGCGAACGTCGGCGAGCACGTAAAAGCATTCAAACTCTGCGCCGCCAATTTCCGCAGGGACGAGTTCAACGAGGATGAACTGAAAGACCTTGTGGCCACTATCCTCGACTACAAGATCCGATACGTCGATAAAAAGGACTATGTGCAGGACCTGCACGAAAATATCCAGTTCGAGCTTCCAAGTGCGCTCTCACTTATGCACATCGTGCTCGAATATCTGATGAAACGTGTCGAGAAACTGGGCGTTATAAAGCCGGAGAAGTCGAATTTGTTCGTCGCACTGGACGAGGCATTCGTGAACGCCGTAAAACACGGCAACAAGTTTGACGCTCAAAAGCTAGTCCGGATCTCAGCCGAGGTCTCAAGCAAAGAAGCCCGCTTTACGATCGAGGATGAAGGAGAGGGATTTGACGTGAACTCGATTCCCGACCCGCTCGATCCCGCCAACCTTTTCAAAGCCTCGGGCCGCGGTGTCCTCTTCATCTACAACATAATGGACGAAGTAAAGTACAACGATCGCGGCAATCGACTCACGATGGTGAAGAAAACCGAGCCGGCTGAGCCGAGTGCCTGAAAAGTACCGAGAACCCGCCAAATCTTGATAGATATGCCACATATTGATAAAATGTCATATGGCGGCAATGTGACACATGGAAAACGTGGTACGTACAAAGGTGACTCAAGGCGGAAGGATCGTTATTCCTGCTGAAATGAGGCGTCGTTTAGGTATCGAGGTCGGTGAGGATGTGAGCATCGCACTGGACGGGGAGTCGCTTCGGATCGTCACTCAGAAAGAGTCTATCAAGCGTGCCCAGGAACTAGTTAGAAAATTGATCCCCGAAGACGTTTCGCTCGTCGATGAACTGATCGCAGACAGGCGTCGAGAAGCTGCAAATGAGTAGGTACGTTCTCGACTCATCCGCGATCCTGGCCGTTTTGAACGGAGAGTCCGGCGCTGACAACGCGATCGGATACTTCCCCGACAGCATCGTATCATCCGTAAATGCGGCTGAGGTGCTAACCAAGCTGACCGAAAAAGGCAACGATGTCGAATTGGCGAAGAGGGCGTTCGAACTACTCCAGTTGACCGTCGTCGATTTCGATATGGTTTGTGCGGCCAAGGCTGCCGAACTCCGGCCGCCGACCAGGAACCTGGGCCTGTCCCTCGGCGACCGAAGCTGTCTGGCTCTTTCAATGATCCAAAATGCGACCGCAATAACCGCCGATCGAGATTGGAAGAAGCTCACATTTTGCCCGGTCGAAGTAATTCGCTAGTTTGGCGAGCGAACTACTGGCCTGCTTCCTGGGACAATGCCTTCCGGATCTCATCGACCGTCGGCCGCTTCTTGTAATCCATCGACACGTTTGCCCAGACGACCTTTTGATCGTTATCTAAAATGAAGATCGACGCGCGGGGGATGCCATCCACTTCCTGGCCCGCGTAGGTCGGATCATATACGCCGAAGGCGTCCACGGTCTTGCTTCCCGGATCCGACAGCAATGCGAAAGGGATCTCGCCCTTGCCGTCTTTGGCGACCTTTGCCTTCGTCTCCTTTAGCCTGTTGACGGGATCAGGGCTGATGGCCAGGATCGTAAACCCCTCTTGTTTCAGGGCCCGCAGATCGGCCAGCTGACGAACGCAAAACGGACACCAATAGGCCCGATAAAAGACGATGACCTTCGTACCTTTTATTGCCGAAAGCTGCACGGTCTTGCCGCTGTCGTCGACGAGCGAAAAGTCCGGCGCCGACTCACCCACCGTTAGGGCATCGGTCCGCGACCGCTCCGACATCGTCGGCTTATTGGGCGATTGGGCGAGAGCGGCAAAAGCGAGCAGGCACACGAGCATTGCAGCGGAGGTAAGATCTTTCATCATATCGACTATAATTCCCCTTTCGAACAATTGTATTCCATTCCATCACCAGATCTGAAATTTCCCCGCATACACCGGATGCGGTTATTTGAAGGCTTTTCCTTATAATCAAACTATGAAGGTAACGATCGGGCAGATCAACACCACGAACGGCGATATCGACGGGAACGTCGCGAAGATCATAGCGGCGATAGAAAAAGCGAAGGCCGACGGCTCCGACCT
>JAJNPX010000357.1 GCA_021155145.1 Acidisarcina sp.
AGCATCGGGACCTATGTCGCGAGGGCGAGAGCGGAATTCGCGAGATTTTACGGCAAGGTCGGGAGAGACACGCTATGAACGGAAATTGTTTAGACATTGGAACTATACAGGCATTTTTGGACGGCGAGACCCGTCCGGAACAGGCCGTCAGCATCTCCGACCACGTGGCAAGTTGCGATGCGTGTACCATGCTGCTCGCTCAGGCCGAGGATGAAAGTTCGATGGTCTTTTCCGTTCTGGACCGCGAATTGAATACCCTCGTTCCGACGCAGCGTCTTTGGAACCGCATCAATGACTCGATAAACGACGAGAGGAGCCGGGCCTCGATCTGGCAGAGATTGGCGGCCTTCGTAACTGTAAGCATAGCGAATCCATCGTTTAGCGTCGCGGCTGGCCTTTTGTTGGTGGTCGGGATAGTGGCCGGGGTATGGACGATGAATTCGTCAACCGAACCGACGAGTGTCGTCGGAACACAGCCTATGCCGATATCTGATACCGCGATACCCGAGTCGTCCGAGCCTGGGCTGGTCAATATTGCTGCGGCAGTTACGGATGACAAAACCGCGAGACCGGAAAGCGGGGTGACGCGATCGAACCTCTCCGAACGAGAGCTTAAGCGAATGGTGATCAACGCAAATTATGTTGAACGCGGGCCGAAAAAGGTATATGCGGTTCCGGCGAGTTCGGCTTCTCAGTACCTACCGGGTGAAGAGAGCTACATAAAGACCATCAATGAGCTGCAGCAGGGTGTAACCGTGCAAAATGCGAGCATGAGCGCGTCCAACCAGGTAGCTTTTCAGCGTGACCTGGCGGTCGTTGACGATTCGATCGAAAAGATGCGAAAGGTCGTTAAAAAGAATCCGCGAAACCAGGCCGCTCGCCAGGTCTTGTATTCCTCGTATCAGGACAAGATAGAACTTCTTAAATCGTCCGCCCAGCGAGACGAACTGATGGCTAGTTTGCAGTAGTAGCCAGTGGCGATCCGATTGTATAAAGGTAGAATGTCGAAAGTTCTCGTAAAACTTGGGTTACTAATGTGCCTCGTAGCGGGTGTAGCCGGTGCGCAGACTCCGACCCCGCCGACACCAAAGGCCAGGCCGGTCCCGGCGGATAGATCGCGTCCGCCGACGTTTCCGTCTGCTCCCGGACCTGACCGTGGTGGGCGTGACACCATTGAAAAGGCGATGGCAGCCGATCCCAATGTTGCTGTCAAGCTTTGTATTTCCGAAGGCGCCGTAAAGATAAACGGATGGGAGCGAAACGAGGTGCGGGTCTTCGTCCGCAATGGCCGAAGTTTCGATTTCCGCTCACTCGAGAAAGATCCTGAGACCGGGAAGCCGAACTGGGTGTGGATCACAGGGGCGAGCCCGGCGGGAGTAAGTGTCGGGCCGTCGAGCCAGTGTCTTGCAGGTGATTCGGTCGAGCTTGATGTTCCCATGCGGGCGAGCATCGGCCTTGAGGCACGCACGAGCGGTGCCGAGATCGATTCGGTCAGAAAGGTGAATGTAAAGATCGTCGAAGGCAGTATCAGCCTTCGCAATATTCCGGGTGGCGTTTCGGCGGAGGCGTTTCAGGGCGACATCTCTATCGAGAGTTCCAGCGGCCAGATCTCGCTTCAGTCAACGACCGGCAACATCCTTGCGTTTGACGTAAAGCCGGGCCAGGTCGGGGAACTTCTCAAGGCTCGCACAAATAGCGGTAACATCGCACTTCAAAACGTCTCGCACCGTCAGATCGAGGCTAACTCGATCACGGGTTCGGTCAGCTTCGACGGAAAATTCCTGGCCGGCGGACTTTATAATTTTAAGACTTCGAACGGGGCTATTCGGCTCCTCCTGCCGGACGATACAGTATGCCGGATCTCCGCCTCGTACGGTTTCGGCACGTTCAATTCGACCTTTCCGCTCGAGTACCTGACGGAGAATCTCTCGTCGGGCGGCAAGAGCTTTACGGCGAGGATAGGGAAGGCCGACACACCAAACGTTACGCTTACCACCAGCAGCGGAAGCATCGGCATTCGCAAGCAAAACTGAACAAGCCCTCAGAATTCTCCCAACTGCCTTCCGGTCCGTTGTTCGAAAAGATCGGTCATCGAAGGCGAGCCCTCATCACGCGTCATACGCTCAAGCCGCCACATCGGGATAAAATAATCGCTCATAGGCAGATAGTCCTCGCCGTTCGCGATCGAGGCGACCCAATCGTCGAAGTACCCGAGGTCGATGGCCCGGACAAATATGCCCGAGGGATTTATCTCCTCCAAAATACCGAGCAGCTTTTCTCGCGGGGTGTGCAGGATCAGAATTACGCTTTCGCCGATGGAGATCTTCATAGGTCTTATTCTTGCCAAGGCCCGCGCGTCGGGCAAGGGCGAGACGATCAACTTGGATGGTTACGCGCGGGCTTGTGCATTCTTGACGTGGTTATCTTAACATCGAATCAAGAGAAGAACGGGGAATGCTGATTAAACGGGTCGAGCTTGAGAATATTAAGTCTCATATCTCGTCTACATTTGAATTCGAACGCGGCAGCACGGCGATCACCGGTGAGAACGGCGCCGGAAAGACGACCATCATTGAAGCGATCGCATGGACGCTTTTTGACCTGCTCGCCTATCGAAAAGACGAGTTTGTCACCCGCGGTGCCAAGAAAGGCTCGGCGAGGGTCACGATCGAGAGCAGCCTTGACGAGCGGGAATACGTGATCTATCGCGATACAGGCACCGGGTATTACGTGTACGATCCGGCGCTGAAACTTCGCATTGCTGATAAAAAAGACGAGGTCACGCGTTTTCTGTGGCAGCATATCGGCGTCGAACCCGGCACCGACCTCGAAACACTTTTCAAGCATGCGATCGGAGTGCCGCAGGGAACCTATACGGCGGTCTTTCTCGCGACCGCGGGGGAGCGTAAGAAGACATTCGACACGCTCCTAAAGGTCGAGGAATACCGCCGCGGAGCCGACGAGCTTCTGAAAACGACTCGATATATCGAAAGCCAGATAAATGCCGTCTCGATCAAGATCGCTCGGGCCGAAGGCGAGGTAAAGGCCATCGACGGCCTCGCGGCCAGCCGAAAGGCAGCGGCTGAACAGGCCGCGGAACTTGGAACACTCCTGAGATCGATCGGCGATGATCTGGAGAAGAAGCGGTTGGCCGTGAAGCGGCTCGATGAGGTCGAACAAAGGCTCAACGCGATGGCTGCCGGAGTCGAAAAGCTGCGGGCCGACTCGGCCGGCCGCCGATCACTCTTGTCCCAGCTCGAGGCCGAGCTTAACAGGTCAAAGCTGGCTGCCGCGGTCATTGCCGAGACAAAAGCCGACGCTTCGCGCCATACCGAATCGCTTGCCAGGCTCAAGGAACTCGATCGTGAGCGCGATCTGCGGCAAAAGCTGCGCGAAGAACTTGCGAAGACCGAGGCCGCACTGGCAAATGTAAAGGCCGAACAAAAACACTTGCGACAAGAGGTCGAAAAGATCCAGGAATCGCATTCGCTTATCGGATCTCTCAGGCCTTTGGCCGCAGAACAGGAACGGCTCGAGGCGGAGGCCGCGCGTCTCCGGGCCGAGGTTGCCAAAGCTCATGCCGCGGCTGCCGAGGCCAAAACCATCGACGCCGCTCTTGAC
This sequence comes from Acidisarcina sp., assembly GCA_021155145.1. Taxonomy (GTDB): domain Bacteria; phylum Acidobacteriota; class Blastocatellia; order Pyrinomonadales; family Pyrinomonadaceae; genus OLB17. Next base: position 3,622 of record JAJNPX010000357.1, read on the forward strand.
CGCCTTAGGGAAAATTATCGGGCAAATCAGGCTCGCCTGGCCGAGACGCGCGAAAAGAGTGCCGCCGCCCTCGA
>JAJNPX010000373.1 GCA_021155145.1 Acidisarcina sp.
CGAGGTGCGTATCCTCTCGCCCGACAGATCGAATCTGGTCGTCACTTCACAGCCGACGCCGATCGAACTCCCGCCGGGCGGATTTACCGACAACGTCAGCTTTTTTATCAATGTCGTTTTTCCGCAGGCAGGAACCTATTGGGTGCAAACGCTCTGTGATACCGAGGTGATGGAGGAATTTCCGCTGATCGTAACGGATCAGGGAAGTGCGGCAGGGATGCAGCCGCCGGACCAGGTTTCGGAAACGATAAATTAGTTGTTGCTGGTGATCTGCGAATTTGACTCTACTTTTCCGTGCGGGAAATATCGAGGGTAATGGCGAGGCGGTAGATGGCGGCCGTATCGACCTCAACTTCCTTTACGCCTTCAGCACCTTTGAACTTGGCTGTGATGCGAAGTTTTGTCGAAAGGCCCTGCGGCTGCTTATAGATAAATTCGCCTTGAATGTTGGTGTATAAAGTCGTCAACTTTTTCGTCGTACCGTCCGGGTTCAATCGTTCGATCTCGATCTTTGCCCCGCCGAGGCTGGTGCCTTCCTTGTAGAAGACGCTGCCGTTGATGATCACCTGGTTGCCCTGGTCAGGCATCAGCACAAGCCGGTCGCCGAGGCTGCGTGTATCTCCGCTCTTGACCTCGACCCCCTGAAGAAGGCCCGACTGGAAACCGTCAGCGTCGAATACGAGGCTGTAAACTCCGGTCGAAAGTCCGGCGAGAAGAAAATCGCCCTTGGCATTCGAACGAACGGTCTTGATATCCTTGCCGGATTGACGTGCGGTGACGGACGCATTCGCGATGCCATCGCCCTTGTTTGAGCGCACCTTACCCTTGATAGCGCCGGATTGAGCGAAGGATGAAGGCGGAAGAATAAAGGATGAAGCCGCGGCAAAAACGGCGATCAGGATTATTTTTGAAAGTCTTGACATCATACTCTCGCCGCTTTTCCGGAACCGACGAGCTTTAATCACGAAAAACGCGAAAAGACGCGAAACTTAGGCGGCTGCGGCCGATTCCTTTTTGAAATCGGCTGCAACATCATTGATGATATCCGATAGCGAACGGGTTGGCTGATAACCGATCAATCGCTTCGCTTTTTCAAGGCCGGGAACGCGCCTTCGCATATCCTCGAACCCGTCTCCGTATGCCTCTTCATACGGTATATAGCGTATTTCGCTCTTGCTTCCGGTGATCTCGATGGCCTTTTCGGCGAGGCCGAGAATGCTGACCTCCTCGTCGTTTCCGAGGTTGATCACCTGGCCGAAACATTCTGGCGTTTCGAGAAGTTTGGAGAGTCCCTCGACCACATCGAGCACGTGTCCGAAGCACCGCTGCTGGGTCCCGTCGCCAAAGACCGTGATCGGTTCGCCCTTGATGGCCGAATGAACAAAACGCGGAACGACCATGCCGTATTGGCCGGTCTGGCGCGGCCCGACGGTATTGAAGAGGCGCACGACGACGACCGGCAGCCTGGTTTCCTTCCAATGAGCGAGTGCGAGAAACTCATCCAGCGTCTTGGCGCAGGCATATGCCCAGCGGTGTTTGTCGGTGGCACCCGTGAGCAGATCATCTTCCTCGCGAAAGGGAATTGATGCGCCTTTTCCGTAAACCTCTGACGTACTGGGGATCAAAACGCGTTTGCGATATCGCGAACAGAATTTCAGCACGACATCGGTGCCGTGAAAGATCGTCTCGATCGTTTTCACGGGCTGCTCCATGATAAGCCGGACGCCGACGGCGCTCGCCATGTGAAACACCCGGTCCGTTTCGCGGATCAGCTCTTCCATAAGTTGCGAGTTCAACACGGTGTCGATGATGAGCCGGAATCTTGGGTCTCCCTCAAGATGCTCGACGTTAGAATAGCGGCCGGTCGAAAGGTCGTCGATGACAGTGATCTCGTGTCCCTGTCCGATAAGCTTGTCAGCAAGGTGGCTTCCCACAAATCCGGCACCGCCGGTGATCAGGATCTTCATAATTGGTTCAGCGTCTCTCTAAAATATTCGACCGTGCGCGCGAGCCCGTCGTCAAGCGGAACGGTAGGTTCCCATCCGAGCAATTGTTTGGCGCGTTCAATGTTCGGCTGCCGCTGCTTCGGGTCGTCTTGCGGCAGCGGTAAGTACTTGATCGAAATGTCCTTACCGGTCGCGCGTCCGACCGCTGCGGCGAGCTCGTTCATCGTGAATTCGCCCGGATTGCCGATGTTCACGGGCTGATGGATGTCATCCGCCTCGGCGTTCATCAATCTAATGATACCTTCTACGAGGTCGCTTACATAGCAGAACGACCGCGTCTGCGTTCCGTCCCCGTAAACGGTGAGTTCGCTGCCGCGCAGTGCCTGGACCACGAAATTCGATACGACCCGACCGTCATTCTCGAGCATTCGTTCGCCGTACGTGTTGAAGATGCGGACGATGCGAGTGTCCACGCCGTTTTGGCGATGATAGTCCATCATCAGCGTCTCGGCGACACGCTTGCCCTCGTCATAACAGCTACGCAACCCGATCGGGTTGACGTTGCCAAAGTAATCCTCGGTCTGGGGATGTATGAGCGGGTCGCCATATACCTCGCTCGTCGATGCCTGCAGAATGCGTGCACGGACGCGCTTGGCCATGCCGAGCATATTGATGGCACCCATCACGCTGGTCTTGACCGTTTTTACAGGGTTGTACTGGTAATGGACCGGCGATGCCGGACAGGCGAGGTTATAGATCTGATCGACCTCGAGCAAAATGGGTTCGGTCACATCGTGACGAACGAGTTCGAAGTTCCGATCCTCGAGCAGATGCGAGATGTTCCGC
>JAJNPX010000403.1 GCA_021155145.1 Acidisarcina sp.
GATGAAAGACTCGATGACCTGAGGCCGCTGCGGCAGCTTTTGGCAGGGGGCGATGTCTTGTCGGTAACGCATGTCAAAAAGGTGCTGGATAACCTGCGATGCGATCTGATAAACGGCTACGGACCGACCGAGAATACGACATTCACTTGCACCTACAAAGTCCCGCGCGATTCGGACCTTGGAAAGTCGATCCCGATCGGAAAGCCGATCGCGAGAACTCAGGTGATCATCCTTGATGACGATCTCAGACCCGTAGCGGACGGCGATACCGGCGAACTCTATATAGGCGGCGATGGCCTCGCACGCGGCTACTTGAATAGCTACCAGTTGACCGCAGAGCGGTTCATCCCGAACCCGTTCGCGACAATAGCGTCTTCAATGCTTTATCGATCAGGGGATCTCGCACGCGTTCGCCCAGACGGCAACATCGAATTCCTGGGCCGTGCCGACAAGCAGGTCAAGATCCGCGGTTTCAGGGTCGAACTCGATGAGATCGAACTTGCCCTTACCTCGCAGGACAGAGTCCGAGACGCGGCCGTCGTGGCCCGAGACGAGTGGGCGACGGAGAAGAGGCTGATCGCGTTCGTCGTCTCCGATTCCGGGTGCGGTGCTGACGTCTCCAGTATGCGGAAACGCCTGTTCCAGACCCTGCCCGAATACATGATCCCGTCCGCGATAATTCCAATCGATGAATTGCCACTCACCACCAACGGAAAGGTTGACCGCGCCGCGTTGATCGATTTGGCGGGTGAAAGGTCGAACCAAGGTTCTCCGCGTCGGGGCCCGGACAATGAAGACGAAATGAAGATCGCCCGGATACTGGAAGACATACTTGGAAACGGGGTGGTCGGGACAAATGATAATTTCTTCGATCTTGGCGCAAATTCGCTTCAAATTGCCCGATTTCATGATCGCCTGCAAAAGGCCTTCGACCCAAACCTGAAGATCGTCTCATTATTTCAGAATCCTACGGTGAGTTCGCTGGCTCGTTCAATGAACTCACACGGTTCGACCGTGCGAATGAATGCGGCATTGCATGACCGCGCATCTCGACAACGCGATGCCTACGCCCGCCGGAGGCAACTGTCAAATGGAGGAAATTAGAGCCATGAAGGAAAACAGCGGCCTTGTGGGGATCGCGATCATCGGGATGGCCGGGCGATTTCCTGGCGCCGGCGATGTCGAGACATTCTGGAAAAATATTGTGGCCGGCAGGGAATCGATCTCGCGGTTCACGGCCGAAGAGCTTGAATGCACACATGCTCTTTCGACTTCCGTTCACTCAGACCCTAATTACATAAAGGCGCGGCCCATGCTTGATGACGTTGACCTTTTCGCGGCCGAATTTTTCGGGGTCACGCCAAAGGATGCCGAGCTGATGGATCCGCAGCACAGGATCTTTTTGGAATGCGCCTGGAATGCCGTTGAGGATGCGGGATACGACGTGAAAAAGTACCAGGGCACAGTGGGCGTGTACGGCGGGCAAAGTCTAAACACATATCTCCTGGCAAATTTATGCAGCAGCCGTGATTTCGTCGCCGGATTGGTCGGCCGATACCAGGTCGGTGGCTACAACGTCGTTTTAGGCAACGATAAGGATTATCTCGCTACGCGGGTTTCATACAAGCTCGACCTAAGCGGCCCGAGCATTACGGTTCAGTCGGCATGCTCGACATCGCTGGTAGCCGTCGCACAGGCATGTCAGAGTCTGCTCACGTATCAATGCGACATGGCACTCGCGGGTGGTGTGTCGATAACCTTCCCGCAAAAGCGTGGATATCTGTATCAGGAAGGCGGTATGGTCTCCAGCGACGGCCGCTGCCGTTCGTTCGATGCGAAGGCCGACGGTACGATCTTCGGAAGCGGCGCGGGCGTGGTTCTCCTTAAGAGGCTCGAAGAGGCGATAGAGGATGGTGATCACATTTACGCTGTCGTGCGGGGCTCGGCCGTAAACAACGACGGATTCCTTAAGGTCGGTTACACGGCGCCGAGCGTCGACCGCCAGGCTGAAGTGGTCATGGCGGCACAGGCAGTCGCCGGCGTTGACGCGAGGTCGATAAACTATATCGAAACTCACGGCACAGGTACACCCTTGGGCGATCCGATCGAGGTCGCGGCGCTAAAAAAGGCGTTTGGCTCGGAAGTTCCCGAAAACAGTTGCGGTATCGGTTCCGTCAAGACAAATATTGGACATCTTGAAGTTGCGAGCGGTGTGACCGGTCTGATCAAAACGTCACTTGCACTCGAACGGCAGATGATCCCTCCTACCATCCATTTTGAAAGCCCCAACCCCGAACTTGGTCTGGAAGGAAGCCCATTTTATGTTGTCGATGAACTGACCGAATGGAAGCGGAGCGATCAACCGCGGCGGGCTGGTGTGAGTTCGTTCGGTGTCGGTGGAACGAACGCTCACGTTGTGCTGGAAGAGGCGCCGGTAGCTGTTTCGTCAGCGTCGCGTCCCGTGCAGTTGATGGTATTGTCCGCAAAGACCGAAACGGCCCTCGAGGCCGCGACCGCAAACCTTGCCGAATTTATCAAAGAGCATCCCGAAACAGATCTTGCCGATATGGCCTTCACTCTTAAAGAAGGCCGCCGAGAATTTGAATACAGGCGGGCTTTCACCTGTTCTACGGCCGCGGACGCACTCGAGATCCTTGATTCCCGCGATGTGAAGCGGATGAAAACATCGCAGGCGCGTTCCCCGCGGCCCCGACTTTTCTTCGTGTTTCCCGGGCAGGGACCGCAGCAGGTCAAAATGGGCCGCGGGCTCTACGAAAGCGAGCCTGTTTTTCGTTCCGAGGTCGACCGATGCTCCGAGATCCTCAAACCGCACCTTGGATCCGATCTCCGCGAGGTCCTGTTTCCCGCTGACGAGAATATCGAGGATGCGCGTGGCCGCCTCAACCGAACGTCCATCACGCAGCCTGCGATCTTTGTCATCGAGTACGCCCTGGCGAAATTGTGGGAGAGTTGGGGAGTAAAGCCCGATGCGATGATCGGTCACAGTGTCGGCGAATACGTTGCGGCGTGCCTTTCGGGCGTTTTGTCGCTCGAAGACGCTCTCGCTGTCCTCGCCGAACGCGGCCGGATGAGCGAGGAACTCCCCGGAGGGTCGATGCTTGCCGTCAGACTGTCGGCGGAATCGGCCGGCAAGTACCTCAATGACGACCTATCTCTAGCGTCCATTAATGCCTCAAATCTTTGCGTGATCTCTGGTCCTAAGGAGAAGATCGCGGAAGTTAAATCGAAACTCGAGAAAGATGGCGTTCCGGGCCGTTTGCTTCAGACCTCTCACGCGTTTCACTCCTCGATGATAGATCCGATCCTTCCAAAGTTCATCGAACTGATGGAAGGAACAAGACTCGCCGCTCCTTCGGTGCCATACGTTTCGACACTTACGGGCCACTGGATCGATGAGAGCGAAGCAATGGATCCGCGATACTGGGCGCGACATTTTCGCGAGACGGTCAGGTTTGCAGATGGTGTGAAGGAACTAATTGCCGAGGGTGAGGCGGTCTTTATTGAGGTCGGCGTTGGCCAAACCCTCGGGCGCGTTATCCGGCAGATCTG
>JAJNPX010000251.1 GCA_021155145.1 Acidisarcina sp.
CGTCGACAGCTTCGATTCGCTGATGAAGCGGAACGAGATCGCCGATCCGCATCAGATGCTGCCGTTTCTCGACGAGCTGAGCCGCGACGAGCGGGTTCCGCTGATCGGCCGCAACCGCCTCGCAAAACTCGTAAAACAGATCGAAAAGCAGAAGAAATAGGCCCGCCGAAAGCCTCTCGCCGACAAGCTTGGAAACCACTTGGAAACCGGTCTGGAAACCAGCTTGGAAACCGGTCTGGAAACCAGCTTGGAAACCACTTTGGAAACCATCGCCCGCGGGCCGCTAACTTGCTGTACCGATTGATCTTGCCGTCACGAACCAGGCAGTTTCCAACCCGTGAACGCCAAAAAACTCAACGGCCCCGAACCGCCCCGATCACACTGTCAAAGATCTCAGCCCAAAGGCTGAAAGAGTGTATCATACATAGGACATTGTATCAATCCCGGACACGTGAAAGTGAATGGCACCCTGTGCCGGAATACACGGGTAGACAGTGACCCGGATCTCGCGCTCCCGCTCGACATTTTCTCTACAAGCTAGTCTGTACGATCCCGCACTTCTTCGATCACACGGATCCAATAATCGAGTGTTTGATCCGATCTTCCCGGCGGTCCGATCACGTAGGGGTAGAGTTCCGACCTGTACCGAGAACGGAGCACGTCCGTATCGATCTCGGCAACCTTGGCGAGATACATCACATCCTGAATGTCTTTAGGAGCATCTCTCCCAAGTTTTGCCAGGATGATGTCGTGTGGTTCCATCACGAGGAGACGGATACTGTGAAAGGTGCTCGTTTCGACCTGGATCAGCCGGTCATCGTAGTTATCAGGCAGAACGGCAATGGTGCCGACGAGATCAAGATAGATCATGTACTTCTGATGAAGTTTTGAACCCTTCCCTGCGATAGTCTGAAGTCCTTCATAGCTATCCCTGAGGACCGCGGCAACGACGTCTACATCCGATGTTTCTCTGGGCAGGCCGTAGAGCATCGCGATCGCGAAGCCGCCGAAACAATGGAATGAGACCTCGCTTGTAAGCGATTCGTCGATCTCCTGCAGGAATGAGAACCAAGGCTCGGGGATCTCTTTAGTCGGCATAGAAGTAGCTTAGGTGGTGCGGCGCGAGACCCGTAAGAAGATTCCAGTGCTTTGCTTCTTGCGGCCTTTCGGCAGCCAACCACTTTCTTTCCGCGTTGGTCATGTTCTCGTTACAGAAAGTATCCTGGCGAGCGAGTTTTGATCGTTCGAGGGCGGTCTCGTGCTCTCTTAGTTTAAGGACGGTTATGTGATCCGTCGACCGGGCCTCGGCTGTTCGGCGGGCAACGTTTACGACAAAACCAAGACGGTTCTGAAGATCGTATGCCCTCGCTGTCCTCGCCGTAGTTGGCCAGTCAAGGTCCGGGTACTCTAAAACCAGCCACGGCAAGCCTTCAAGAACGCGGGCGTCGCGCTGTGGGCCGTTTAGAGCCGATAGAAGCACATCTGCCGGGTTTTTGTGGCGAGGGCGTTTGCGGCGTAAGTGGCTAAAGCCGGGATAGCCGAGGTCGGCGAGGTCGGCGGCGAGTTCTGCGTCGGATACCTGCGACAGTTTGCCGAAAGAGAGCCGGCTTGGGAGTTCGGTCGGCGGGAGGTTGAAGAAGCTTATCGCCTTTCTTTGCAGGCGTTCGGTCAATGGCCGTTTGCCGGATTCGAGGAGCGAGAGATAGGTCTGCGAGACCCCGAGGGCTTTTGCGGTCTGCACCTGCGTTTTTCTATTTTGTTTCCGGTAATTTGTTAGTTCGCGTTCGGTCATCATCTCTAGCTTAGCATCGCTGCATTTATATTACAAGTTTGTAATATTTTATACGCGCCGCCGAGATCGACGTGTCGAATAACCCCATTCGCGGTCCATGGAGCCATTACAAACGTGCGGGCTATTGACACGCAAGCGGGACGCTTTACGGGGCCTGGATCGTGCCGTCGGGGGCGATGGACGGGGCGGAGGCGGGGAAATCCTGACTAGAGAGCGAGCGGAGTTTCGCTATGGCGCCGCCATCCGGGTCGAGGGCGGGGATGCCGCGGCCGGTCTGTCTGCCGGGGTGGATGCGGCCGCCGATGAATCTGCCGTCCGGGGCGAGGTGTGCCTCAAGGATCATCGTGAGCGCGGTCTCGTTCTTTAGCGAGAACCAGCCGTAGGTCGCGAAGTTCCCGAGGCTGTAGGCGATCAGGCGGCCCTTGTAGATCTCCATCCCGCGCAGGACGTGCGGGCCGTGGCCGAGCACGAGGTCGGCGCCAGCGTCGATGACGGTACGGGCAAAGAGCGGCAGGTTGCCGCGTTTCTCGCCAAAGAAGACCTCGGTCTGTTTCGGCACGTTCTGATACGCCGAGCCCTCGGCACCGCCGTGAAACGAGACGACGACGATATCCGCGGCCTTTTCAGCGGCGGCGACGAGTCGCCGTGCGGCCGCCAGATCGTTGACATTGGGCGACACGGCATTGTGCGCGAACCCGATAAAGGCGACCTTTTTGCCCTTTACGTCGAGGATGGCGGTCGAGAACTTTGCACGGTCGGCGCCCGCGTGCCTGACGCCCACGGCATCCAGCGCCTTTCGCGTGCTTACGCGGCCCGCTTCGCCAAAATCAAGTGCGTGATTATTCGCCACGCTCATCACATCGAACCCCGCCTCTTTCAGATACTTCGCGTATCGCGTCGGCATTCGAAAGGCGTAGCAGCGGACCGGTTCGGGCTTTTTCGGTGTCGCTGACGGGTCGGGTGTCGGCGTCGGCGTAACGGGCAATTTCGGCACCTTCGGCTCTTTGGGCTTACACTTTGGCGAGATGCCGGTGTCGATGATGGGTGCCTCCATATTGCCGAAGGCGATGTCAGCGGCCGAGAGTATCGGGGCCACCGCGTCGAGCATTCCGCGGCCGTCATTCGGCGGCATCCGCGTATCGTCGGGAAACGGCGAGGCGAGCATTATGTCGCCCACGGCGGCGATCGAGATGATATTCTCGTCGGCGATCGGCGTCGGCGCGGGGCGGGCAGATGCCGGCCCCTGCGCGCTCACGACGGGCTGCGGGCTCGTGGAAAGTCCGCACGCGGCAGACCAGACCGAGCACGTCAACAGCAATGCGTATTCAAGCTTCATCTTCTGAACATCGCCCCCTAGGGTGAACAAGGGCCGTACACCTTTTTTGATGCAGGTCAAGGATATCCGAGCGGCGAAATTCTGCCAAGCGTTTTAAGCAGGCCGTTGCGAAAGAGAT
>JAJNPX010000415.1 GCA_021155145.1 Acidisarcina sp.
GGTCAGGTCAAAGGCACAATCTTAAGCACTCCTATCAGTCTACACCTTAGGTTAAGAGAATTAAATGAAGCAAATGCACGACTTAATGATGGTCGAATTTGCGCTTTACATTTCCTAAGCACCTATGCTATCGTGACTCAACCTCAAGGGTGGCCGAGAAGGTTCCAAAAAGCATTAACAACAGAACAAGGAGTAGGAAGTTTCGAAACTGGGGTTTCGGGTTTCTAAAGCGGGCGATATCAGCTTTCTGAAATGAAGATAAAGTTTGGAACGTCGGGTTGGAGGGCCATCATTGCCGAGGACTTTACGTTCGCAAACGTCGAACGGGTCGCGAAAGCGGTTTGCGGATATTTGAAAGATCATCCAGAACACGGGAACACGCTCATCATCGGCAACGACACGCGTTTCATGGGCGAGAAGTTCGGCAGCGTGGCGGCCGACATCGCTCGGGCGAAAGGCTTTCGCGTGCTGCATTGCGATCATCCGGTGCCGACGCCGACGATCTCGCATGCGATACGCAATATGAAAGCGGCTGGAGCGTTGAACTTCACGGCGTCGCACAATCCGCCGGAATATCAGGGCATCAAGTTTTCGACGTTCGACGGTGCCCCAGCGTTGCCCGAGGTCACAAAGCTGATCGAGGCGGCAATTGAAAATAACCAAGAGCCCGCAGACGCTGACGGAGGATCGATAGAAGCATTCGATCCGAAAGATGCCTATCTTGGCGATCTGAAGTCAAAGGTAAATTTCGAAGCGATCGCGGCGAGCAAGTGCAAATTTGCTTACGACTGCCTTTACGGCACGGGCCGCGGCTATCTTGACAAGATATTGCGAGATCACGGCCTTGAGGTCGAGACGATCCACGATTGGCGCGATGTCACCTTTGGCGGGCGCTCGCCCGAACCGGGTGAAGATCATCTGGACGAATTGCGAGACGCGGTGACGACGAAAGGCCTTACGCTGGGTTTGGCAACGGATGGTGACGGCGACAGGTTTGGGATCATTGACAGCGACGGGACTTTCATCGAACCGAACAGGCTCGTGGCATTGCTTGCCGATTATCTTGCGGAAAGCCGCGGCTGGACGCTCGGGCTTGCACGTTCGGTGGCGACCTCGAATCTGATCGACCGTGTCGCGAAGGACCGAGGCCTTGAGCTTTTTGAAACACCGGTCGGTTTCAAGTTCATCGGCGAATTGATAAACAGGGACGAGATCATCCTCGGCGGTGAAGAATCCGCGGGCCTTTCGATCCGCGGGCATTACCCCGAAAAGGACGGGTTGATCGCTTGCCTGCTGGCGGCCGAGTCGGTCGCGGTGAGAAGCCAGACCATCGGCGAGCAGCTCGAAGATCTTTACAAACGCGTCGGCAAGCTCGAATCGAAACGCATCGGCGTAAAGCTGACCGACGACGTAGCGGCAAAGTTGAGAGAAAAGCTCGCACAGGAGCCAAGCGAGATCGGCGGGCGACGAATTGAGAACATAAACAGGCTCGACGGCGTGAAATTCATTTTCGACGGCGGAAGTTGGATGCTGATGCGGCCCAGCGGGACCGAGCCGATGGTCCGGATCTATGCCGAGAGCGAAAGCGCGACGGAGCTTGAAGAATTGCTTGAGGCGGGAAAAAGCTACTTGTTGGCATAGTCAGGGGGGCAAAGCAATACCGCCGGGAACTACTAAAGAGGGACCCTTGAAAGAGACGAGACGAGTACGAAGTTCGAAAATGCGGCGAAGGCGGCCGATAGCGGCGCCGTCCGAATCAGCGGTACGCCGAAGGGTGATCCCGCGTTGGGTCCCGATCGCGGCATCCGTCACTCTGGTACTTATGATCACGGTCACCGTGAATCTGCGGAGCTATTTCGACCTGCGGACCGAAGAGCAGAATAACAAGGAACTGAACCAGCGCGTTCAGGAGATAACCGAAGAGAATCTTGGACTTCAGGAAGAGATCTACTATCTGAAGAATGATCCGTCAACCATTGAGAGAGAGGCGAAGAAGTACGGTTTAGTTCGCCCCCAAACTAACAGTTCCCGTGCCGGGGAAATAGAAAATGCGGAGGAGTCTATTAACCGGCGAACACCAACCACTAAATAAACCGCCTTTTGCCTATCCACTCCGCGTTGCCTACAGCACAACCCTTCCGAATTTATAAGCGGCCCTGGTTTCCCGAACCAGGGCCGCAACTCCTTTTCGGAGTGCGCGATCTACTGCGTTTCGATCACGACGTAATTTTTCTATGCAGAGAACAACCATCCGCTACCGAGGGCGGTGCTGACGATCGCGATCTATCGCGCATGGGCGGCTTGCGCCACCCTTTGCGCCGGCGCAGGTGGCGCAGGTGGCGCAAGAAAACAGTGACAATTGATGAGAAGTTAGAGATGGCAATTCTTTTAAGGCTAATGGCAATTCTTTCAATATTCCATTGAACTGCATTGAATTTCCACTAGCTTTAGCTTGTGGTTGCCGCTGGTGTAGATAAACGCCCGCGGTTCGTGTTACTTTTTTCAGATAATTACGCTTTCTTCAGGCGGCTCTCGCCGAAGTCAATAATGGATCAGAACACAGACCAAATAGCGGCACAGGCCCTCCCGAAAACTTCCTGGAAACAATACCTCGAGACCGAAGCCGCGACGCGTTTCGTCTATCTCGTATTTGGTTTTATCGCCATCGCCATGGTGCTCGGCTTTCTGCAATCACGCACGTCGGCCATCTGCTGCGGCGATTGGGACGGCTATTACCACATCCGCTGGTCGTCGCTGCTCTGGGAAAATTTCTCGCAAGGGAAGTGGCTGCCGTCGTTTGATTGGCTGCCTCTTACGGTCCTGAATCCTCAGCATTACAACGACCACCATTTCCTCTTCCATTTGCTTCAAATACCGTTTTTATGGTTCTTTGAGCCGGTAATGGCGGCAAAGGTCGCGGCAGTCGTCTTTGCCACGCTGGCCGTATTTTCGGTCTATTGGCTGATCTACCATTACAAGATCGACTATCTGCTGATCTGGCTCGCGGCGATCCTCACCTGCGCCAATATGTTCTATTACCGAATGAACATGGCAAAGGCCCCGGCGTTGACCATTATCATCACGATCGCCGGTATTTATCTGCTCTTCGAGCGAAAATACGTGTGGCTGTTTCCGCTGATGTTCGCGTTTGTATGGACATACAGCCTGTTCCCGCTGCTGTGGTTCGCGGCGATGATCTGGACCATCATCATCGCCTGGAACGAACGCCGTTTCGAGTGGCGGCCGATCGTTTACACGACCGCGGGAATGATCGCCGGAAACGTCATAAACCCCTATTTTCCGAGCAATCTCTATCTTTTCTGGGAGCATTTCATTACGAAGTTCAAGGTCGGCAGCGATTTTGCCGTGGCCGTCGGGGGCGAGTGGTATCCGTACACCGGTATGGAATTGCTGACGCATTTTCCGGTCGCGATGCTGGCAATGCTGCTCGGCTACATATTCTTTATGCCGAAAAACGGCAAGCTGCCTGAAAAAGCGACGTTCTTTTTGATGTTCGTGTCGATACTATTCGCGGCACAGTTCAGGTCAAAGCGTTTTGCCGAGTATTTTCCGCCGTTTGCCGTGCTTTTCCTCGCGTTCAGCCTGCAGGCGTTCCGGCAAAAGAGCGTCGTGGAACTCCCCGAGGATTTCAAACGAGAGATCGAACCGTATCTTGACGTCGATAAAAAGACCGAAAAACAGGCCATTTGGCTCAATCTCCGCGAGGCCGCCGTTTGGGTGCTGGGTTTGTTTCTCACGATCTATTTCCTTGTGAATATCACCGGATTTCATCGTTTCGGCATCGATCAGGAAGGCCTCGCCGAGACCATCGCCGGCAACGAGGCAAACGACCGCTACCAGCGTGCGATGGAATGGGCGACAGGCGTCGATGCCAACGGCAAAGAGAACATTCCGAAAGGCGAACGCATCTTTAACGCCAACTGGGACGACTTTCCGAAGCTGTTTTTCTTTGATACGAAACACAGCTATGTTTACGGGCTCGATCCA
>JAJNPX010000252.1 GCA_021155145.1 Acidisarcina sp.
ACCGCATGCGAATGACTCTCAAGCAGACTGTCGGAATTGGTTTCTTGAGTGTGATCCGGACCCGTCATTACTTCCTGCATATGTCAGCACAACGCCTCGCATCGATCGAATTCCAAATCGCAACGATCATTAAGCCGGCGAGGCCCGGGTACAGGATCTTGACATTCATATCCGCGTTGAGCGAATAGAGCACCGCGAGCACGGACAGCCCACCGAGGATCAACGGAAGAAGCTTTCGATGGCCTAGGTACGCGACGACCGCGCCGATCAAAGCGGCGACGACGAACACCTGCATCGCGTAAAGAACGTAGGTCTCGTATGGTGCGAGAAAACTCAACCCCAGGATCGACCCCACGAGGCTGAGGAACGGAAAACAACAAGGCACCGCCGCGCCCGCCACGAGAGCTCCGATCGATCCGACCTTATCGAGAATGTTCGTGGCCATCGTTAATAAGTTAACAACGTCGGTAAATGTGCGGAACAAACCGCGCCCGTCGTTTTCGGCGGACACGGAACCGATCCGTAGGAACAAAATACACAACAATCGCCGGGAAGAGGTTTGAAAATGGCTTGGCAGCCTTCGCACTCATAGAAGAAGACGCACGAGTCTGCGGGCATGATCTCAGTCTTTTTGTGACCACATCGCGGACAAGTTATTTCGGATTCGAATTCGGCGTTGTTGGCAACATTTATCATAAATTCACTAAACCATATAACTGATGTCGGAGGCACTTGTCGGATATGCGAAGACCATCGTTTTCAAATCCTTGGCGTTTAGCCCGTTACGGATCGCAAGGGCGAAGATGCTAATGACCTCATCAGCGTGAGCACCTAAAAGATGTGCCCCTAAGATTAGACCAGTGTCCTTTTCGACCAGAGTCTTATAAGCCGAGTATTTTAATCCGATACGTTTAGACGAATACCAGCCCGAAGTGTCCTCATAATTGACGTCGAAGTAAAGGCCTTGCTTTGCCGCATCATCTTCCTTTAATCCAACGGAAGCCATCGGCGGGATCGTAAAAACGGCGGTGCCGATTCCACGATAATCAGGCCGGCGATGATTACCTTTTAGCAGGTTGCTCGCTACCACGTGTCCCTGCATTGTCGCGACAGGCGTAAGCGGCAATCCTCCGCTATCCGCAGCGTCACCCGCCGCAAACACGAGCGGGTTCGAGACGCTCTGTAAAAATTCATTCACCTGTATTCCTTTTTTTCCTCTCTCGACGTTCGCGGTTTCAAGGGTCATATCATCTATGTCTGGAACACGTCCCGCTCCGTGAACGACCATATCCGCCTCAAAAGTTTCGCTTGAATTGGAAGTGGACGCGGTTACGATAAAGTGCTCGCCTTCCTTTCGGACAGATTCCACTGTCGCGCCTAAATCGACTTCGACGCCCAAGTTCCGTGTCGCCCGCACCAACGTGTCTACAAGGTCAGGATCGAAGCCTTCGAGGGGACGAATTCCACGATGAATGATCCGAACCTTGGCATTGGCCCGCGCAGCGACGTGTGCGAACTCGAAGGCGATATAACCGCCACCGACGAAGATGATCCGCTTCGGCAGTTGTTCGGTCTCGAGAAACTCAGTGCTCGTGGTGAGATATTCTTCGCCCGCGATGCCCAAGACAGCCGGTTTAGCTCCAGCAGCAATATGGACATATCGACCGTTCAGCGTGTCCGCACCGATCTCAAGGGTCGTCTTATCGAGAAAGCGCGCGCGGCCGTGAAACGTTGCGATACCCGCTTTTGTAAATGCCTTTTCTCTGCTGGCGGGAACCGGTTCGGTGAAAGTCCTCTTGAACGCCATAAGCTGCTGCCAGTCGATCTTATCATTACCGGAAAAGCCATTTCCTTTCATGCGCGTATTCCAATCGATCAACTCAGCGGCGCCCACAAGCACTTTCTTTGGATCGCAACCACGCAACGCGCACGTGCCGCCGAACGGATTGGAATCGATTATGGCGACCTTCCAGCCGGCTTTCCGACATTTATGCGCCACGGTTGACCCGCCCGCTCCGGTTCCGATCACTACGAGATCAAAATTATGGTTGACCACGTGTATTCAGATTAGTTCGTAGCCAGTAGCAATTATCGCTTCTTTGATTTTTTCGACCGTCACCTGTGCGGGATCGTATACGACTGTCACGTTGTGTTCTTTATAATCTGCGTCGGCGGAGATAACGCCCTGCAACTTTCTCAGCGGGATCTCAATGTGCGTTTCGCAGCCTTCGCAAGTCATACCGCGTACCTTAAGCACAATAGTTTTCTTAGCAATAGACTCATCCGGCGGCGCGGGCGCGACGACAGGTGCAGATTCGGTCGTCGAAAGGCGAGGCGCGGTGATCGCCGCTGCGATGTAGCCGGTATAATACGGAGCTAGTGCGAACGCGACTATCACTACGGTCGCAATCCAAAGGGAGATCTGGTTGATCTTACTCACCTGCTTAGTGCCACAACTCTCATCCGGAGCACATTCCTCTCGATGAAAATAGACGCGGTAAAATCCATATCCGATGGCCGCAAACGCTAACACCAACAAGTATGGCCTCAACGTTTCAGAAGCCGACGCGATGCCGAAACTTCCGAGGCCGAAGATAACTGCGATCAAGGGCAAAATGCAGCATAGACTAGAGACGATTGCCGCTGCGACTCCGCCTCCCATTAGGACGTTTTCTTTTCTCATAACTGATAATTCATTCATTATTGCGTCATTTAGTACTTCAATTGTGGTCAGCTCGGGACGAGTGTGCTATTTCATCAATGACAGGACATTCCTCCGAGTTAGGATGCGCCTTTAATTCCACTTCGCACTCGTCGAGGTAATGCTTGAGTTTCCGGCGGAACGTTTGCATCGCTTTTAACCTCGCGTCCAGGTCGGCCAGCTTAGCGTCGAGCAGGTCGTGGACGTGCCGACAATCGCTCGTCCCGTCGGCGGAAAGAAGCGTCGAGACCTCCTCCAGCGTGAAGCCGAGAT